>JALYHS010000542.1 GCA_030776385.1 Actinomycetota bacterium | reverse complement strand
GCTTCGCCCTGGCCCGGGAGCAGCGACTCTTAACGGTGCCCTCCGGCACGCCCAGCAGGGCCGCGGTCTCGGCGACCGAATAACCCTGCATGTCGACGGCGACCACGACGGCGCGCTGCTCGATCGGCAACCGCAGCAGTGCCCGCTCGACGAGCAGTGCCGTCAGGACGCCCGGGGCAGGGTCCCCGACGGGACAGACGTCGTCCTCCAGTGGCGAGGCGATGTGGAACTTGTTGCGCCGCAAGCGGTCAAGGCAGGCGTTCACGACGATTCGGTACAGCCAGCTGCTCACCGATGCGTCGTGGCGGAATCGCGAGGCGTTGCGGTGCGCGGCCAGCATCGCGTCCTGAAGGGCGTCGGCCGCGTCGTCGGGGTTGCGACTGGTGATTTGCGCGAGGCGGTACAGCTGTCGGTGATGCCGGTAGAACAGCTCCTCGAAGGCGTAGCGGTCACCCGCGACATGCGCGACGAGCAACTCCGCGTCCGTCCGCTCTGACTCGGCGGTCTCCCCGAAGCTTCCCACAGACGAACACTAAACAACCTCGCACACCCCACCCCGCACCTCTTCTGCAGCGGTGTGGGGCAGCGTCATAGACCTGCGCGAACGGTGCCGAGGCCTGCTGCTCCGCCTGGGGACAACCAGAGGTCAGGACGCGGGCTTGATGGTGATGTCGGACAGCGCACTCTCGCTCTTGCCGTTCACCGTGCCGAGCGTGGTGATCCACACCAGCACGTTCGACACCGGCTTCGAGTTGGTGACGTTGATCGTGTTCGATCCGGGCTTCATCGGGGTCGGCGGGCTGAGTTCGGTCGTGTCGTTCAGTGTCGCCGGAGTCGCGGACGGCGCCGAGCGGATCTGGATCGACGTGCCCGTGCTGTTCAGGTTCAGGGTGACCGAACCGATCGCCGTCGGCTGCGGCAGCTGCAGGATCAGCCCGACACCGTTCTTGAAGTTGGGGAACGGAACGGCGTCACTGTAGGTGTCGGTCTGCCACGCCGTCGTGGGGTTGCCGTCGATCGCGTTGCCCGCATCGGCCGGCTTGTCGGCCTCGCCGCCAGGTGAAAACACCGGCGCCTTAACGGGTTTCACGGTGGCTGCTGCCTGCGCGCCGCTGGCGGTGCTGCTCGACGGGGCATTGAGACCGAGCTCGTCCTTGTTCAGTGGACCGCCGACGTCGCTGAACACGCCGCGCAGCACCGTCGCCAGCACGATGAGCGCAATGATCAGGATGGAGCCCGCGACGGCGGCTCCGATCAGCACGCCCCTCTTCCGGCGGGCCATGGCGTCGGAATCTTCCTCGGCGCGGTAGCTCGGGCGTGGGGCCTCCGGTTCGTCGATCGGCGCGATCAGCTCGGTCCGGTCGGCGACGGCGGTGGCCTGTTGGAGAAGGTTGAGCAACGTTGGTGCCGAGCGGATTCCGCCGTTCTCCTGCACCGCGCGGATCGCTGCCGCCGAGATCTGGAACGGGATCGACCGATCCACCGCCCTAGGCTCGACCGGTTCCCCGGCGGCATCCAACTCGGCGGGTTGCATGCTGCCGCGTGAACCACTCTCGGGCAGTGGCCACCGGTTGACCAGCAGCGCGTACAGCGCGGCACCGATTCCGCGGATGTCGTCCTCCGGGGTGGCGGATGGCAGGGTGGCGGGGAAGGCCAGCGCGACGTCACCCTCGATGCTGACGCGCACCCGACCGGGGTGATCGATCGACAGAGCAACGCCGGCGCGATGTGCCGCTTCCGCTGCGGCGGCCAGCGACTGCACGGCCCTGGCGCCGCCGATGGCCGACGGAGCCGTCTCGGCGACCTCCGCGAGGGACCCGCCGCGGATCCACTCCGACACGACCAGACCGCCCGACCCGGTGTGGGCGACGTCGAGGACGCGGGCGATGCCGGGAACGTCGAGCGAGCTCAAGCGCATGGTGCGCGACAGGATCTCCGACAACGCCGCATCCGGCAGCACGGCGTCGGGGTCGATGAACGTCAGGGCGACCTGCCGGTCGAGCACCGTATCCATCGCATGCCAGAACTGCAGGTGCGGCGGACCGCCGTGGAACACCAGAAGGCGGTAGCGGCCACCGGCAATCGTCGCGCCGGGGATCAGGTGGACCTCGTCGTCGGCGGTGGCGGCTTCGATGGCCGGCTCGTTCGGCGTGCCCGAGGTGAGCGGCTCCCGGGTGGGATCGCCGCCGTAGTCGGCGGGCGGACGGCCCGACGGCGGCAGATGAGACTCGGCGGGCACGTCCGGCTGAAAGTCGTCGACGTTCTGCCGGGGGATGCGGGTCGTCGCGCCTGCGTCGGACGCGGAACCACCCCCGGGGTCGTCGTTCACCGCTGGTCCTTTCCGATGCCCGACTCCGGCAACTCCTACCGGAGGTACACCACCTCGTCCTGCCGAAACCCCACGCTGCGGCCGTACCGGACGCAAATCGCTGCGATCAGCGTACGTGAGGGGCATACCCGGCCGTGGTCGGTCGGGAACCCCAGGCGGCGCCGGCATCGGCGCAGCGGACCCGCCCCGGCCCAGCCGCCGTGTGA
>JALYHS010000541.1 GCA_030776385.1 Actinomycetota bacterium | reverse complement strand
GACCTCGCCCATCTTATGGGACTTGCCGGTGTAGAAGAGGATCCGCTCGGTCGTCGTCGTCTTACCGGCGTCGATGTGCGCCATGATGCCAAAGTTGCGGACCTTGTTCAGGTCGGTGAGCACGTCTTGTGCCACGGGGAGTTCCTTACTGAGAAATGAGATTGTGAAGGGTGGGTAGCGCAGCGTCGATCACGCGAGCGACAACGGCTCGCGCTACCCAACCAGCGAAAGTGTTACCAGCGGTAGTGAGCGAATGCCTTGTTCGACTCGGCCATCTTGTGGGTGTCTTCGCGACGCTTGACGGCTGCGCCAAGACCGTTCGACGCGTCGAGGATCTCGTTGGTGAGCCGGTCGGTCATGGTCTTCTCGCGGCGAGCTTTCGCGTAGCTGGTCAACCAGCGAAGAGCGAGGGTGTTGGCACGGTGCGGCTTGACCTCAACCGGAACCTGATAGGTCGAACCACCGACGCGGCGGCTCTTGACCTCGAGGGTGGGACGCACGTTGTCGAGCGCCTTCTTGAGAACGACGACCGCGTCCGTGCCGGACTTGGTGCCGACACCGGCGAGCGCGTCATAGACGATGCGCTCGGCGAGGCCCTTCTTGCCATCCACGAGGATCTTGTTGACGAGTTGGCTCACGATGGGGGCGCCGTATACCGGATCGGCAACGACGGGGCGCTTCGGAGCGGGACCTTTACGAGGCATTACTTCTTATCCATCTTCGCGCCGTAGCGGCTGCGAGCCTGCTTGCGGTTCTTGACCGCCTGGGTGTCGAGGGCGCCGCGGATGATCTTGTACCGCACGCCGGGGAGGTCCTTCACACGTCCGCCACGCACGAGCACCATCGAGTGCTCCTGCAGGTTGTGGCCCTCGCCGGGGATGTAGGCCGTAACCTCGGTCCCGTTGGAGAGCTTGACGCGGGCGACCTTGCGGAGGGCCGAGTTCGGCTTCTTCGGGGTGGTCGTGTAGACGCGCGTGCAGACGCCGCGCTGCTGCGGGTTGGCCTTGAGGGCCGGTGCCTTGGTCTTGACGACCTTCGGCGTGCGGCCCTTGCGGACCAACTGTTGGATGGTGGGCAAAATTGCTCCTGTTTTTTCACTGCACGGTGACAGTGACTGATGGGTGAATGGAGTTCCATCGACGTCCGACACTCGTTCCGGAACCGGAGCGGGATTGCTGGCGGACATGCCGTGGGGGTCGTGCACCAAGATGAATCCGGATGCCGCGTCCCGTGCGGTGCGTCACGCCTCCCCCGCACGCCCGCGGTCCCGATCGAAAACGACCGGGTCATACAGAGGTGGGAAGCGCGCGTGACGAGCACACACACGCCCAACTATACGCGGTGCACGTAACACGCCGCAACGTGACGAAGGGCCACCCGTTGCGCTCTGCGCGGACGGATGGCCCCTCGTGTCGAAGCGCTAGGGCTTCTTGGTAGGCGTCGGGCTCTGCGTCGGAGTGGGCGTCGCAGTGCCCGACGGGCTTGTGGTGACCGTCGGTGTCGGTGTGGCGGTGGGTGTGGGCGTTGCCGCCGGCGTGTTTGTTGTCGCCTTGGCGAGCGCGTCAGCCTTGGGATCGAGGAGCACGTAAATAAATCCACTGATGGTCGAATCACTCACGCCTGCGGCGGCACCATCCTGGGTGGTGGTGAAGCCGCTGACCAAGAAGAGACGAGATCCCGACTGAAGACCCTGGAAGAAAGTCAAGGTAGACGACCAACTTCCCTTGGTGATGATCGAGACCGGGATGGCCACGAAGTTGGCTGACGTGACACGGGGGTCGCTTGTTGGAATCCACCCAATCGGCGCAACCGGAACCGTGGCTGCCGATGCACTGGTCGACGCACTGGTCGACGGGGTCGGTGTTGGCGACGGCGTAGAGGTCCCGGATGTCGCCGCTGGCAGCGCGGCGACGGCGGGCGGCGTGTACGCCAGGGCGTCAGACACGGAAATACTTGTGACTGACACTCCGGCTGTCGACGCCAAGGCGTTGAGCCCCGTGATGTATGCCGACGCGTCGGCTGTTTCCGGGATCGATTCCCTCAGGCCTGCCAACTGCGCAGTCAGGCTCGGGAGCTTTTTTTGCTGGCTCTTCAACTGAACGATCGATGCCTGAGTCGCTGCTGCCTGCGACTGGACTCCGGCAAGCTGCGTGTTGGCAGCAGCAGCGGCACTCAGTTGCGGCTGAGCCACGAGGAACCACCCAGCCGCGACGAGAACAATCATCAGCAGGATAGTCGCGCCACTGAGAAGGCGATGAGACTGCATGATCAGTTTCCTCCTGTCGATGAGGCGCCCGACGACGCAGAGGTCTTCGTAGCCTGAGCGGCGAAACGTTTCGCCAGCGCATCTGAGCTGATGTGAAGGACCACGTCAGCGAGGTAACCCTTGTCGGTCAAGGTGACACTTCCCGGCGTCGCGTCGACGAATCCGGGAAGCTGCTTGAGCCCATCCAATAGGGCAGGGATCGAGGGCAGCGACGGGCTCGAAGCGGTGAACTGAAGTGTCGCGATGCGATCTCCCTGCAGAGGTGTCGTGGTCTGCGCGTACGCCTTCAGTGGAGTCGCCGAATCGACAGTGACGGAGGAGATCGAGACACCTCCGGGGAGCACCGATTGGAGCCGACTCAAGTACGACTGCCAGTTGATTTCGCTGGAATCGCCAACCACCTGACCGGCTTTGATCAGATCGATCGATCCTTGGACCGTCGTGACGTTCGAATACTTCGACTGTTCCGCGGTGAGTGCTTGCTGTTGAGCTTGAGCCCCTACCAAAGCCGTCTGTGCCAAACCGTTGAAAACCCAGGTTCCTGCGCAGGCGACCACGACGACCACGAAAACGCCGAAGAGACCAAGGCGAAGAGATCGACGCGTACGCAGTTGAGCGCGCTTTAGCCGGATTTCCGGCGGAATCAAGTCAACACGAGGAACTCCTCCCACTGCCGGAGATGCGCCACGCTGGCCTCGACCTAGCATCGCTGGCTTGCCTTGGCCTGGCTCTGTTGGCGCGTCGGATTCCTTCTTCGGGCCGCCAATCGGCTTCGTCAGAAATGAGAGGCTCATGCGGCGCTCCCCACAGCGAGACCGATCGCAACCGGCGCCTTGCTCCGAGCGGTGAGGAGACTGCCCGATGCGATGGACTTGGCGATCGTCAGGTGCAGGAACGGGTCGGCTTCGGCGACAGGCAGACGGGTCAGCTCGGCAAAGGCTTCGCGGATTCCGGGCATGTCGGCCCCGCCGCCGCTCAGCATCAGCTGGGTGACGGGCAGGTTCGGCCGGCTATTGACGAAGTAGCTGATCGTGTTGCGCACGCTGCCGAGGAGTTCGCCCGTGGCGGCGTGAATCGTGTCGATCACGGGACGCTGTTCGGGAGTGACCACGTGCGGTGCGACGCCGAACTGACGCTTGATGCGCTCCGCGTCATCGAAGGCGATGCCGTGCTTCGCCACGATCGCGTCGCTGATCTCACGGCTTCCCGACGGCAGCACCCGCACGAAGTGCGGCACACCGCCGACGGCCATGACCACGTTGGTGGTCGAGGCGCCGATGTCGATAAGGGCGGTGACGCCGGTCGAACTGGCGGAGCCGAGCAGTAGGCGGGTGAGCGCGAACGGGATCAGGTCGACCTCGGCCACGTGCAGTCCCGCCGCTTCGACGGCCTCCACGTTGCCCAGAACGGCGTCCTTGATCGCCGCGACAAGCAGGCCGTTGATCATCGGACCCTGGTCGGTCACCTCCCGCGAGATCGGATAGAAGTCGAGCAGGGCATCCGCCACCGGAACAGGCAGCAGGTCCTGCACCTGAAAGGGCAGTTGCTCGCGGATGCGGTCGAGCGGCTGGGCGCGAACGCTGTAGTCGCGCGAGAGCACTCGCTGGTTCCCCATTCCGAGGACGACATCCTTGGTGCCGAACTTCGCGCGCGACCACATGACCTTGAGGGCCTGTGCGACGAGCGCGGGGTCGGTGACCTCGCCCCGGTTGACTGCTTCAATCGGGACCGACATCTCGTGGTACCGCAGCAGCGTGGGACGAGGTTTTGACGGATTCGCCACCTCGGCCGCACGCAGCACGCCGTGCCCGATGTCGAGCCCTACAACGCTTCTTGCCATGCCTTTCTTCTCCCCCACTCAGCGCAGACCCATGAGCGCGAGGTAGTCCCCCGCGATCGACTGGCCCGCGAAAATTCCGACCCATGCCCCGAGAAGCATCCAGGGGCCGAACGGAATACCGCTCTTACGCCCCACACGCTTCATGACGAGCAGGATGATGCTGAACACGCCGCCGAGCACGAATGCCGCACCGGCGCCGACCGCCAGCTGACCCCACCCCAATGAGCCGAGGAAGAGTCCGAGCACGCCGGCGAGTTTGACGTCGCCCATACCCATCCCGCGCGGCGAGATGATCGCCAGCAGGAAGTAGAACGCGAACAGGATGCCCGCTCCGGCAGCCATCCGGCCGAGTGCAACGAAGTCGCCCTCCAGAAGCGCGGCGCCTCCAAGCAACGCGACACCCACGGCGTACCCAGGCAGCACGATGACGTTCGGCAGACGGTGCGTCTCGATATCGATGATCGCGAGAGCGACCGTGATGGCCGCGAGATAGAGGAAAGCCGCGAGGCGCAGCACTGCCGCGACGGTCGTGGGCGCATCCGAGGCTACGGAGAAGGTCGGTGCGGCCCAGACCGCGACGAGCACGAAGGCGACGGCCCCAGCGAGCTCGACCAGCGGATAGCGCTTGGAGATCGGCGTCGCGCATCCGCTGCACTTGCCCCGCAGCATGACCCAGGACAGGAGCGGGATGTTCTCGCGTGCGCTGATCTCGTGACCGCAGTTCGGGCATGCAGAACGAGGGTGGACTACCGACATGCCAGCGGGCACGCGATAGACGACCACGTTGAGGAATGAACCGATTGCGAGACCGGTCACTCCCACGAGGGCGACGAGGAGCAGGGCGGCGAAGAACATTAGGGAGCGACGCTCCCGTCCGGCATAAAGGCCGACTTCGTGCTGGCGTATTGGGTCACACCGTAGGTAGTCGACGTCGGAGTCAAGAATTTCGGCGGGGCCGTGTAGCGGAAGCGCGTGTCGTAGACATAATTCTTCGCGTATCCGGTGGCGATCGAGGCACCACCTGTCGCAACAGTGCCTCGGAACTCCTGTGCGATGGCGCCGTTGACCGTAAGCGTGCCGCGAGATCCGAGGGTGCTAGTGCCAGCGTCATAGTTCTGCACCGCGAATGTGTGTGCCACGGACAGGAGGGCGGCATCCACTTCTCGGTTGGAGCCGGAGACGCCGTAGGCGTAGTTGCTGCAGTTCGTTCCGGACGAGTACTTGGTGCAGAGGATCGGGTTGTAAACCCAGATGGCGTTCTGTCCCACGAGACCGAGAATGTCGCTGCTCGTGTTGTAGTACTTCAAGTCGCTGGTGACATAGACGTAGTTGTCGGTCGCGACGGTGAGGGCTCCACTCATCTGCCCGCTGACGTAAACGTCGCCGTTGCGGCACGAGTACGCCGGCGTGTCGCTCTGCGAACTCGACGGCAGGATCTCGTTGTTCATTGGGTACTGATAGGTGCCGTATTTCCAGCCTCCAGACGAGACACTGTTGCCGTCGCCGTTAGTGGACGTGATGCAGCTGTAGCCAGCCACGGGGATCGCACCCGTAGCTGTGTAGTTGGGGTCCGTCGGTGTTGTCGGAACCGACTGCACATAAACGAGGTTGGAACTGAGAACCGGGATCAACGCACCGGAGGTGCTCTGGAGATCGCTGATCAGCCCACAAGCAGGTGGGTTTGTCCCGGTGTTATTTCCCGCCGTCTCGGTGAACTTCGTATACGGGGAGACGACTCGCATGTACCCGACGCCGCTCACGACACTGAAGGTGATCACGGTCGGGCCGGTGTAGAGACAGCCAGGACGGGGCACCGTCATGGGAAGGTCGTTTCGGGTCTCCGTCTTCATCTGGGAGTTGGTCGGCGGAAACAGTAGCGACGGTGTGTACTGCGGCTTTCCAACGGTGAAGACGCCGTCAGCACAGCCATTCGGCACGTTATAGTTGGGCGTCGAAGTACTCGACGTTGTCACCGCCTGTTTAAACGTGGCTCCGCAGACGGTCAAAGTGTCATTGCTGTGAACCGGTCCCTGGAGCACGTCGTAGGCGCCGAACTGAATCGTCGGGCAGCTCCCAGGCCGAGTCGGCACTTCCCAGAGGTGCACTGCGCACACGTTTTTGCCGGTAAGCGGGTTGTTGACTCCTTTGTTGACACCCAACACTGGGTCTGACGTCTCGTAGTCTGTGAAGTAGAGATTGTCGATGAAGCCCTTCTGACGAAGATTCGCGACGACCGAACGGACGCTCTGACCGACCTTCCCCGTCGAACGAAGCCGAATCGTGCCCTGATTCTGATACTGCGAGGTGTCGACCTCGTATCTGTACCAGGAGTCCGTGCTGCCGGGAATTTGTGCCCACGACGAGTCGATATTGAAAGCCGGGTTCGCGTTTGCACCAGTCGGCAACGTGAGAAGCGCCGAGGAACTGGCGCTGAAGGGTGCGGAGGGATTGCCGTAGGTGTAGTAAGTGCTGTCGTTTGACAGCCGACTCTGGTACTCCTCGATGCCGGCGTATGCCGCTGAGAGCGCGGCGTTCTGGTTCTCGTCAGTATTGGTCTTCAAAACCTGCCGAGTCACGACGGACATCGAGCCGGCCACCATGATCAACATGACCAACCCGATACCGATCACGATCGGCAACGCTATCCCGCGCTCATCCGGTGAGAGCCGCTGGCGCAGTGGGGTAAGGAAACGAGACATCAGGGGGTCGCAATCTGAAGGCCGAGATTAGGCATCCCGACATTCGAGGTGAGATAGACGGGGGCGGTTGCCGAGCCCGCCGCTTGAACATTGACTGATACCGTCACCGACGCGATGTTTGCGAGGGACGAAGTCGGCACCGAACCCGACACCAAGGCAACCGTGTTGCCAGTGCTATCGAGGTAGGTGAACAACGAGTTCTGCCCGGCGGTTGGGGCGATGATCGTTCCGCCGATATTTCGGGTCAAAGTCGAGGCGCAGCTCGTGAAGGTCCAGAAAGTTCCTGATGCCGTCGCGACGCAACGTGTCTCCACCAGGCTTGCGTTTGAGTTGCCGATCGCGGGTGTGACGCTGAATGTTACCCTCGTTGGGGCCGGGCTGGCCGAGGTAGCGACGTCCACATAGGAGTACACGACGAGCGAGCTCGCGGTCGCGCTGCTAATTGCATAGAGCGGTGCGCCCCCCGAAACGGGAATCGTCGTGGCCTGGTGCACGACGTTGGCGATCTCGTACATCGCGTTGGAAGCGACAGCACTCGAGTTGCCCGTTTGCACTGAGCTCGAGGTTACTTTGGTGACCTGGATGAAGAACGACGCAACCAACGCGAGGATCACCGCCGTGATGATCATTGCGATCATCAGCTCCATCAGGCTCACTCCTGCCTCATCTCGGCCGGCGGCGCGAAGCCGAGTCCGCAGCACGCCGCTCAACTCGGCACCCGGGGATCGAGCGTGATGATCTGTCCGGTGAGTTCGCCCTGAGTCGCCGGGGCGAATCCCGACGCCATGGGCGAACTGATCAGCGCGGCAGTGACGCTAGTGATCGTCCACGATCCGAATGGAAGAGCAAGGTAGACGATTGAGCCTGCAGCGGGCGGAGAGGCAAACGAGAAGGCGTAGCTGCTCGACATCGAGCAGCCGGGATCACCCGTTCCCGAAGGTGCAGCTGCACTTGTT
>JALYHS010000540.1 GCA_030776385.1 Actinomycetota bacterium | reverse complement strand
GGTTCCCGACGAGCAGTCGATGACGGCATCCAGCTCGGTGAATGGACCACTGCGGCGTTCGGCGAGCACCTCGAATCGGGAGACCGTGACGACGCGCGGCTTCAGCGCGACGGCTTCCCCGGATCGGGCGAGCTCATACGAGCGCTTGCCGTCGACCTTGATCGCGCTGAACGTGGATGGCACCTGCGAGATCTCGCCGACCAGCGCCGAGATGCCCGCGTCGATCTCGGACCGGCTCAGCTGGGAGGTATCGCTCACCGCGGAGAGCTCGCCCTCGGCGTCGTCGGTGTCGGAACTCTGCCCCAGACGGATCGTCGCCTCGTACGTCTTGCCGAGTCCGACCAGAAAGGTCAGCAACCGCGTCGAGCTGTCGGAGCCGAGGATCAGCAGCCCGGTCGCCATCGGATCGAGTGTGCCGGCGTGGCCGACCTTGCGGGTGCCGAGCGCCCGTCGCGCCCGGCTCACGACATCGTGGCTGGTGATGCCCTTCGGTTTGTCGACGAGAAGGATGCCGGTCATTGCCCGGACGGCTTGCTCTCCGCGCTGGTGCTGAGGAGCAGGTCCAGCTTGCTCGGCATGGCCGTCTCCAGTAGGTCGACGGCGCACGGATCACCGTGCGCGTACTCGTCAGCCATCCGCAGTCCCACCATCGTGTTCATCATCATGCCGTGTGCGAGAAACTCGTCGGCCTCCACCGCGGTGAAACCGGCTTCGTACCGCAGGAACTTGTACACGTCCAGGAAGCCCTCGCGCGCGGATTTCCCGATGACGGGTTCCGCGCCGAGGATGAACGCGTGCATGAGGCTGAGCAGCAGCCCGCGGTCGCTCAGCAACTCGGCATATGCCCGACCGATCCGCACGCGGGGATGTTCGACGACTCCATCCGGCAGCCGAACGGCATCGACCAGGGCGGTCCGGAACGTCGCCATCAGCTTGGCGAGCGCGCGGTGAAGCACCTCGAGGAAGAGCGCCTCCTTCGTGCCGAACATCCGCACGACATAGGGCTGGCTGACCCCGGCGACACGCGCGACGGCGTCCGTGGTGGCGCCGAAGTAACCGCGTTCGCCGAAGACGGCCGTGGCGGCATCCAGAATCGACTCGCGTCGGACCTCGGAGCGCATCCGGGTGGCGGTCTCGGGAACTGCCGTTTCGGGAACTGTGGTGGTCACGCTTGACATGGTATCAACTGATTACTAATGTGCACTTGTAATCATTCGATAACTTCTTACGGAGCCCCTGATGACCACAATCGCCCCCTCCGGAACACCGGCTGCACGACGGATTCCATTCGCGCTCGCCCTGCTCGCCACGGGCATCCCGATGTTCATGGCGACCCTCGACAACCTCGTCATGACCAACGCGCTTCCCGTGCTGCACGAGGACCTCGGCGCATCCGTCGAGGAGCTGCAGTGGTTCATCAACGGATACACGCTGGTGTTCGCGAGCCTCATCCTCTTCGCCGTGGCCCTCGGTGACCGATTCGGGCGTCGCACCGTGTTCGCCGTCGGGATCACCGTCTTCACGGTGGCTTCGGCGCTCGCCGCGTTCAGCACCGATCCGACCCAGCTCATCGTCGCGCGCGCGATCCAGGGACTCGGTGGGGCGGGCATCATGCCGCTCTCGCTCTCGCTACTTGCGGGTTCGGTCGAGCCGCGCCGCCGTCCGCTCGCCATCGGGATCTGGGGAGGGATCGCCGGACTCGGAGTCGCCGCCGGACCACTGATCGGCGGCGCCGTCGTGCAGGGCTGGAGCTGGCAGGGCATCTTCTGGATCAACGTGCCGGTCGGAATCATCGCCGTGCCGCTGATTCTCCTCATCCTGCCGAACGCCTTCGGTGACCGAGTGCGGGCCGACATCGTGGGAGTGCTGCTGGCGGGCCTCGGCGTGCTGGGAATCGTGTTCGGGATCGTGCGTGGCAACCCCGCCGGCTGGGACAGCGCAGAGGTCATCGGCTCGCTGACCGCCGGCGCGGTGCTGCTGGCCGCCTTCATCGTCTGGGAGCTGCGTACCACGGCTCCGCTGCTTCCGCTGCGCCTCTTCCGCGATCGCAGCTTCTCGGTGGCCAACGTGGTCGGGTTCGGCTTCAGCTTCGGGATGTTCGGGAGCGTGTTCATCCTGATTCAGTTCCTGCAGATCGTGCAGGGCAACTCGCCGCTGCAAGCAGCCGTGCTCACCACCCCGTGGACGATGGCCCCGATGGTCGTCGCCCCCCTCGCCGGTGCATTCGCCGGACGGATCGGGACACGCACCCTGATCGTCGCCGGGCTGACACTGCAGGCGCTCGGCCTGTTCTGGATCGCGATGACCATGTCGGCGAACGTCCCGTACACGACCCTCCTGCCCGCCTTCATCGCGGCTGGAATCGGCATGGGACTGGTGTTCGCGCCCTCCTCGACGGCGGTGCTCGCCCACATCCGCCAAGAGGACACCGCGAAGGCGAGCGGCACCAACTCGACCCTCCGCGAGATCGGGGTCGCACTGGGTATTGCCGTGCTCACCGCCGTCTTCACCGGTGCGGGTGGCCAGCTGACGCCGACCGGCTACGTGGATGCCGCGGTCCCCGCCGTCTTCGTCGGGGCCTCGGTGCTCCTCGCGACAGCGCTCATCGCCCTGCTGCTCCCCGCAGGCACGCTGGAGCTGAAAGCGGGGGCCATTTCTGGCCGCCGCGGCGACGCCAGCGACGGCGACCGTCTCAGTCGTCGGGTCGACGAGCGGGACGAGGAGTTGGCCGATGCCACCGAGTCCGTCGGGGTCTAGCCAGCCCTCCCCATCCGCGCGGATCAGGACGACGCGCCGCTGATCGCCGCGGATCAGGATGGACCGCGGCGTGTCAGCCCGCTGCATCCTGAATCGCGACCCACCAAAGCCCACCTAGGCTCGAGTCATGCGCATCGCGGTCATCGGAGCAGGAGCGGTCGGGGGAACCCTCGCCGCCCTTCTCGATCGCGCGGGCCACGACGTCGAGGTCACGGCCCGCGGCGAGAATCTGGCGGCGATCAAGGCGGACGGCCTGCGCCTCGACGGTGGTTGGGGCGAACACACGGCGCGCGTCGAAGCCCATGAGACCCTCGCCTGGATCGGCGCTCCGGCACCCGACTTCGCGATCCTCGCCACCAAAGCGCAGGATGCCGCGATCGCGCTCCGTGCCAACCGCGAGGTGCTCGGCACCGCGCCGCTCCTCGTCGCACAGAACGGTCTCGGAGGCCTCGAGGTCGCGCGTTCCGTGCTGCCGGAGTCCCCGTTGCTCGGCGGACTCGCGCTCTTCGCCGCGTCCTTCCTCGAGCCCGGTCTGGTCACCGTCACCGCTCCCCTCCCCCTGATCATCGGCGCCGCCCCGTGGACGGATCCTGAGGTACTCGACGGCATCGCCGAGGTGCTGCAGGGCGCTCTGCCCATCGAGGTCACCGAGGACATCGTCGGCGCACAGTGGACGAAGCTGCTCATCAACCACGTCAACGCCCTCCCCGCGATCACCGGCCTGAGCGTGCAACAGGTGATCGCGGACCCTGGGTTGCGGAAAGTGATGACCGCGAGCATGCGCGAGACCGTGCGGGTGGCCAGGCGCCTCGGCATCCGCTTCGGCAAGGTGCAGGGCGTGAACGGCCGCGTGCTCGGGGCGATCGGTTCGGCTCCGCTCGCGTTCGGGGCGTGGTTCCCGAAGACGCTCGGATCGCGGATGGGCTCTGTGCCGAATCCGGGCTCGACCCTGCAGAGCATCAAGCGCGGTCAGTCGACCGAGATCGACTTCCTCAATGGCGCGGTCGTCGCCGCGGCGAAGGCGGGAGGCGTTGCCGCACCGATCAACCAGCAGATCGTGGATCTCGTGCACGAGGTCGAGGGGAAGGGCCTGTTCCTCACCCCGGACGAGGTCGTGAGGCGGGTATCGCTGTAGGCGGTTCACGTCGACTGGCGTTTGTCCACAGCGTCTGAGTTGTGCACAGATCTCGTCGCACCGCCGCCCGGGTCACGCGTGGTCGGCGACGATTCGACCATGAAACCGCCTCGCTACTCCGACATCAAAGATGTCCCGCTCCCGACCGACGTCGAGCTTCTTCCCCATCTGGAGGTACTGCTCGACGGTGCATTCCGTCAACAGCTCTGGGTGATGTTCCTCGACCACGGGCTCCGACCCCTCCCGATCGTGATGCCCACCGACCTACCGGTCGAGGCGGATCCCGACGACATCCTCGGGCTCCGTGACTTCCTCAGCTGTGTGACCCTCGACGTGCCGAGCTCGACCATCGTGCTGACGTTCGAACGGCCTGGCCCCGCCGAACTCACCGATCGGGACCGACGCTGGTTGCGGCTCATCCGGGAGGCGGCCATCGGGTCCGGCTTCCCGTTCCGAGGGCCGTACATCCTGCTGGGACCGTCGGTGCGCCAGGTGCCCCCCGATGAATACCTCGCGCAGGAGTGGGTCGACCTCGACGACGATGACGACCCCGACCCCGACCCTGACCCTGACAGCTAACAGCTGTCTGCGAACTGCCTCCGGGGGTGATCGACGTCGGTGTTGTCGATGATCGCGGATGCCGCGGTCCGCGGTGAGGCGTCGAGCTGGTAGAGCTCCTGGCCGCCGAGGTAGCGCTGTCCGAGTGGGGAGTCGAATTCGGGGTGGGATCCGTCGCGCTCGATCATCCGCTCGCGCCGGACGTCGTCGGTGGCATCGAGCCAGATCGAGAAGTTCCAGATGCCCGCGAGTTCGGGCCGAAGCAGAAAGATCCCGTCGACGATCAGGATCGCGTCGGCCGGCCCGGTCTGCCAGCGCGACTCGAACGGGACATCACGTGCAAGGTCGAAGAACTCGGTGCAGAATCCGGTTGCGCCAGCCATCCTGAACGGTCCGAGCAGCACCCGTCGAAAGGTGGGGTAGTCGTATGAATCCTCGTAGAAACCCTGCGCCGACTCGCGGCCTTTCGCATAGCGGAGGGCGCGCGGCTGGTGGAAGTCGTCCATCGACGCGCGAAAGACCGTGTGCCCCATGCCCCGCAGCTCGGTGGCCAGGTCGTCGGAGAACACCGTCTTGCCCGCGCCATCCGCCCCGTCCACCGCGACGACGACGCGCCCGTGCGCGTAGTGCTGAAGGAGCTCCTCGGCGAGAGCCTTCAACGTGTCGCGGCGCTCCGGCGCCCACCTGGCCATGTC
>JALYHS010000539.1 GCA_030776385.1 Actinomycetota bacterium | reverse complement strand
GAACGGGAGCGACCGTGAGTTCGGCGATCGAGGTGACCTCGTCGAGCCAGAGCGCGGCGACGTGCAACGCCTGCTCGAGCGCGGAGGTCTCGGCCGGGGTGCTGACGACCGCGGAGTGCGCGGCGAGCCCCTTGGCCTGTTCGAGCGCGAGACCCCAGTTGATCCCCTCGCCGCTGTTCGCGAGCGCCTGCTGCAGCTGACCGATCAGCCGCTGCACCATCTCGGGGTCGTCGGGCAGGCCGGCAGCGCTCGCCAGTTTCGCCGGGTCGAGATCGGTGTTGCCGGCGAGGAAATCGCGCAGCATGTCGCGGAAGTCGTCCTCGGACGGCTCGTCCCGCGAATCATCAGCCATGCGTCCTAAAGTAGCCCTCGGCCGCTCCCCGTTCCGGGGGATTCGCTGTGGCGGGGCTTGCGGGGCCTGCGCTGGCAGCGAACGGCGCCCCGAACCGCCCGGCATCACCCCGAACCGCCCTGCACCGCGACCACAACCGCCCCGCCCAGAACCGACTCGACCGAAAGATCCCGTTGCGCACCTTTTTCTCCGACCGAGGTCGCGTCGCCCGTGCCACCGGCTGGATGCTGCTGGTGCTCGCCATCGTCGGCACGGTGCTGCTCGGGTTGGCCCCGTCCCCGTACGCGATCGAGCGACCCGGCCCGGTGTACGACGTGCTCGGCAGCACAGATGTCGACGGCAAGACCGTCCCCCTGATCGAGGTCAGCGGCGAGAAGACATACGCCACCAGCGGCAAGCTCGACATGCTGACCGTCTACGTCGACGGTTCGCCGCAAACGCAGCTCAGCTGGATCGAGGTGGCCGGCTCGTGGTTCGACACCAGCCGCGCGGTCGTGCCGCTCGATGAGATCTTTCCGAGCGGTCAGACCGATAAGCAGGCCAATCAGCAGAGCAACCAGGAGATGTCGAGTTCACAGCAGTCCGCGCAGGCCGCCGCCCTCACCGCGCTCGGCATCGACTACACGATGACGACGACCGTCACCGTGGCGCAGACCGTGAAAGGAACACCCGCCGACGGCACGCTGAAGGCGGGCGACGTGCTGACGACGGTCAACGGCCAGAAGGTCGTCAGCCTCGCGACGCTGCAGCAGGCGATCATCGCCAACGGGACCACGAAACCGGTGACCCTCGAGATCACCCGCGACGGCGCGGCGAAGACCCTCGAGATCACCCCGACGATCAACTCCGACACGAAGAAGCCGTCGATCGGCATCTACACCGGCGACAGCACCACGTTCGGCTTCCCGTTCCATGTGACGATCCAACTTCAGGATGTCGGTGGCCCGAGCGCGGGGATGATGCTGGCTCTCGGCATCTACGACAAGCTCACTCCGGGCGCTCTGGTGGGCGGCAAGCACATCGCCGGCACCGGCACAATCGACCCGGATGGCACGGTCGGGGCCATCGGCGGCATCCGTCAGAAGCTCTACGGCGCCCGCGATGACGGCGCGACCTGGTTCCTGGCGCCGGAGTCGAACTGCAACGAGGTGGTCGGGCACATTCCCAGTGGAATTCGCGTGGTCGCCGTGAAGACTTTCGGGGACTCCTTGGCCGCCGTCAAGGCGATCGCGTCCGGCACCGGGACGAGTTCGCTGCCCGGCTGCTCCACGAAGTAGGGCGTGTCTCCCAAATGGTCGGTTGACACCTGGCGAACTAGCCACGAGCTGGTAGCCCCGGGTCCTAGCTCGAGGTCGCACGCCGCGCGTTCTTCCAGCAGGCGACCTTAGGATCATCGGGTGACGTCTCCCAGTGCCGCCCGTTCCCAGCCTTCCGCCCCGCGCAGTCGTTCGCGCGGGGCCTTCGCCATCACGGCGGCCGTGATCGCCGTGCTGGTGATCGCGTTCTTCATCTTCTCCGGTCTCTATGCCGATGTCCTCTGGTACGACCAGGCAGGCTTCCTCGAGGTGCTGACGACGCAGTGGTTCTCGACGGTGGCCATGTTCGGTGTCGGGTTCCTCGCCATGGGGTTGCTGGTGTGGGTGAGCATCTTCGTCGCCTTCCGTGCTCGCCCGGTGTACGCGAAGCTCAACTCGCAGCTGGATCGTTACCAGCAGGTGATCGAGCCACTGCGTCGTCTGGCCATGTACGGCATCCCGATCGTGCTTGGCATCTTCATGGGTGTCTCGACGGCGACGCGCTGGCCCACCGTTCTGCAGTTCCTGAACCGCACCAGCTTCGGCACGAAGGATCCGCAGTTCCACCTCGATGTCTCGTTCTACGTGTACGAGCTGCCGTTCTACCGCGGGGTCATCGCCTACGCTTCGGCCGCGGTCATCGTGGCCGGTCTCGCGGCACTCGCCACCAACTACCTCTACGGCGGCATCCGCATCACGGGTCGCGAGGTGCGCATCACCCGCCCCGCGCGCATCCAGCTCGCCCTCACTGC
This sequence comes from Actinomycetota bacterium, assembly GCA_030776385.1. Taxonomy (GTDB): domain Bacteria; phylum Actinomycetota; class Actinomycetes; order Actinomycetales; family Microbacteriaceae; genus Lysinimonas. Next base: position 63 of record JALYHS010000539.1, on the reverse strand, counting down.
GGCGGTCTACATCGGACTCCAGGCCGTCAGCATCTGGTTCGACCAGTACTCCACCCTCACAGA
>JALYHS010000538.1 GCA_030776385.1 Actinomycetota bacterium | reverse complement strand
TCCCGAGTGCGGGGAGGAACGAGCCACCCTGGAATACGGTGGCGAAGTTGTCGAGGCTGCCGCCCCCGTGCAGAAGATCCGGAAAGAAGGTCGGCGTCGTCGAGCTGAGCACGACGTTCGACAGCAGGGAGGAGTTGATCATCCAATAAACCGGAAAGAACCACACGGCCGCGACGACGAGCCCGACGATCGACAGCACGATCCTGGCCGGTCGGACCGCTGGTCGAGCCCGTCGAGACCCGCTCGTCGCGCTCATGCCGCATCCTCCTTCAGCATCGCCCGGATGTAGAACGCGCTGATTCCCACCGTCAGCACCAGCACGAAGATCGACACCGCCGACGCGGTCCCGAAGTCACTCGACCCCGCGCCCAACTGGTAGATGTAAGTGCCGAGCAGGTTCGTCTCGCTGGCGACGGAGCCGGCGTCCTGCAGCAGTTTGATCTGAGTGAAGACGCGCAGATCCCAGATCACCTGCAGCAGCAGAATGATCGAGATGATGGGCCGGATGATCGGCACCGTGATCCTCCAGAAGCGCTGGGCGGGGCTCGCGCCGTCCATCTGGGCGGCCTCCAGCACCTCGTCGGGCACCTGAGTCAGCCCGGCGAAGAGCGAGAACGCGACGAAGGGGACGCTCATCCACACGACGATCACGACCGCGACGAAGTAGAAGCTCAGTGGACTCTGCAGCCAGTTGTGCTGCTGGAACGGCAGCCCGACCGCGCTGAGCAGCCAGTTCACGACACCACGACGCCAGTCGAACAGCCAGTTCCAGACCGTCATGGCGGCGACGACCGGCATCGCCCATGCGAGCAGCAGGGCAATCTGCAGGATGACACGAACCACCGTGGGGAGCACGCGCATGAGCAGCGCGAGCAGGGTGCCAACGGCCATCGTCAGCGCGGCGGCGGCGAAGCAGAAGAGGAGGGAGCGGCCGACGACCGTCCAGAGGTACGGATCGGTGGCGAGGCTGATGTAGTTGCCGAGGCCGACGAACACGGCGGGCTGACCGAACTGCTGGGCCAGGCCGAACTTCTGCAGCGAGGTGATCAGCTGCCAGACGAGCTGATAGCCCATCGCCAGGAGAAGCACGACGACGGTCGGGATGAGGAGGGCGTACGGCGCGATCGAGCGCCTGCGGCGACGCGGCGCAATAACGGTCATGGATGTCTCCTCCCTTCGTTCTTGGTGGTCGAGTAGCCGCGAAGCGGCGTATCGAGACCCGGATCCAGGCGGGTGGGTCTCGATACGCGCTCCGCGACCAGCGGAACTGCTACTTGCTGTTCAACATCGGAGTGATCTTGGCGTCGTACTCCTTCGCCAGAGCCGCCAGGTCGGTTGAGGTGCCGATCTTGCTGAAGAACTCCTCCAGCACGCTCGATGCTTCGACGGAGGCCCAGCCCGGCGCGGCCGGGGTGAGCTTGGAGTTCTCGGCCGACTGGATCAGCGCGGCGGCGAACTGGTCGGTGCCGAGCGAGGACGTGTAGTCCGCGTTCGCCGGGCCGAGGCCGTTCTGGCCGAGCATGGTCTGGTAGGTCTTGCCGAACATGATTTTCAGAAGGGTCTTGGACAGACCCGGGTTCTTGCTCTTCGCCGAGATGCCGATGTTCGAGCCCCCCGCGAAGACCGGAGCAGGCTTGCCGTCCGTGCCCGGAAGCGGGAAGACGCCGAAGACTTTGTCATCGAAGGTGCGAGTGACCTTTCCGTCCGTGCCGGTGCCCTTGGTGCCGATCGACCAGTGAGCCCAGCCCGGAGCCATGATGGTGGCCGCCGAGAGCGAGACCGGCGTCGCCGCGTCGGCAGCTGTCGCTCCGGGGATCGCGTCGTCGTCGTTGATGTAGATGTACTGGTTACTGTCCTTGGCGTCGTTCGGCGCCTTGGAGGCGTTCTGGTAGATCGCCTGCAGCTGCTTCACCCCGACCATGGTCTTCGGGTCGTCGAGGGTGGCGGTCCATTTGCCGTCCTTCTCGGAGGCGATGTTGCCGCCGTTGGCGAAGATCCACGAGATGCCGTCGCGCCAGTCCTGGCCGCCGAGGTACATGCCCGAGAAGTTCGGAATGTTGTCGGGGTTCGCCTTGGCGATGGTCGCGACATCCGTGTTGAACTCGTCGAGCGTAGTCGGCGCTGCGGTGATGCCTGCCTTCGACCAGACGTCCTTGCGGTAGAACACGTAGCGCGATCCGAAGTAGTACGGCAGCGTGTAGTTCTTGCCGCCGACCTTCCCGGCGTCGACGAAGCTCTGCAGCAGTTTGCTTCCGCCCAGCTCCGAGTACATGTCGCTGATGTCGAGGAACGCACCCACGTTGGTGAACGTCGGCGACTGGGTGTTGCCCATCTCGGTGACATCGGGGGTGTTGTTCTTGTCGGGAAGCGAGGTGGTCAGCTTGGTGACGATGCTGCCCCAGTCCTGCTGCTCGATCTTGAGCGTGCCCTTCGTCTCCTTGTGGAACTCGTCCACCAGGTAGCTGCGGAGCTTGTCGGGTGTGTCCGCGCCGACCAGCCAGAGGGTGACGGTCTTGCCTTTGCCGTCGGTGCTGGCGGCGACCGATCCGGACGAGGAACTGCCGGAGGTGCTGCAGCCCGCCAGGACGAGAGCCGACGCGAGTGCGACAGCGGTTACGCCTGCGATCTTTCTCTTCATCGTGTGATTCCTTCGTGTGCAATGAGGGAGACGGTGCGCGAACCGCGCGCCGCCGGGGACGGGGACCCGCTGTCGACTACGAAACCCCGAGCTGTGCCGACAGGACCATGGCGGCGGCGCCGCGCATGACGATGTCCTGTCCGAGTGCGGTCATCCGCAGCACCAGATCGCCGTGGAATTCGGCCATCGTGCGGCTGCGGAGGGTCTGGATGGCGGCCTCGGCGAGCGGGCCATCGAGCAGTTCGACGGGGCCGCTGAGCACGACCTCGGCAAGATCCAGAGCCCCAACGACCGGGGCGAGGGCGATGCCGAGACGCTCGCCGGCGCGGCGCAGAATCGCGTCACGTTGGGCCGGGTCGTCTCCGGCTTCGGCAAGTGCGGCATCGAGTCGCGGGGTGGCCAGCCAGGTCTCCAGGCAACCGACCTTGCCGCACGCGCATTCGGCGCCGCCGTCCGTGCCGACGACGACGTGACCGATCTCGCCCGCGGCGAAGCGGTTGCCGAACAAGGGGGTGCCACCGATGATCAGCCCGGCGCCGACGCCGTGGCCGACCTTGACGAGCATCATGTCGCTCAGGGCGCCCCCGAAGCTGTGCTC
>JALYHS010000537.1 GCA_030776385.1 Actinomycetota bacterium | reverse complement strand
GTCTCGGCACCGTCTGCCGCGCCGGGGATCCGGATGCCGGGCACCGCCGCCACGAGCGGCGCGAGCACCGGATCGGCCGAGAGGGCGTCGTCGATGGCGACGGAGTCTGCGTCGAGGTCGAACATCCGGCGGACCCGTGCCGAGAGGGAGGACACGTCGGCCAGGCTCGTGAGCCTGGCGGTGACGATCACCCCGGCCCGCTCCGGGTCGAGCCGAACCGCCACCTCGGCACGACCGCTCGGCAGCGCCAGTATGCGCGAGAAGTGCGTCTCATCTCCGGACTCGAGGCCCGGGATCGCGTGGTCGGCGAAGAAGCGCATCAACCCTGGACCATCGAAGGGCGGGCGCGCCGGGAGCCGCAGGGTCAACGGGGTCTCCGAGTCGTGAGCGACTGCCTCGGGGGCGGTGGCACCCGCCCGCAGGCCCCGTCGAGCGAGCGCGCGGAGTTCGGTCGGGGTGCTCCGGTACACCTCCGCGATCGTGTCGTTGAACTGTCGGAGGCTGCCGAATCCGGCCGCGAAGGCGATCTCGCTGATCGGAAGTTCCGTCGCCGACAGCAGCGAGCGGGCCGTTTGCGCCCGCTGAGCTCGGGCGAGGGCGAGCGGGCCTGCGCCGAGCTCGGCCCTCAACACCCGCGTCACGTGGCGGGACGTGTAGCCGAGGCGGCGGGCGAGACCCTCGACGCCCTCCCGCTCCACGACACCGTCGTGCACGAGGCGCATCGCGCGCGAGGCCAGGTCGTCATGGAGGTTCCAGTCCGGGGAGCCCGGCACGGCATCCGGCTGGCAGCGCTTGCAGGCGCGCAGCCCGGCCTCGTGCGCGGCGGCGGCCGTGCGGTAGAAGCTGACGTTGCCCGGCTTCGGGGTCATGGCGGGGCAGCTGGGCCTGCAGTAGATGCCGGTGGAATGCACGCCGGCGATGAACTGGCCGTCGAAGCGCGCATCGCGCGACGCCAGCGCGCCGTACCTGGCCTCGAAGTCCTCGTCCACGGCTCCACCTTCGCACGCCCGAGCGAGACCTCGCAGCGGGAATCGGACATGACTCCGACGGGCATCACGTGGCCCGCGACATCCGATCGACTAGCCTCGCACCATGACCATGGAGGCCCCCCGAAGCACGGTCGCGCCGGACGCGATCCGGGCCGGGTTGCGGGCGAAACTCGGCGAGGCGGTCCGCACCGACGCGGAGACCCTGAGCTCGGTTCGGGCGGACAAGTCCGGTCACGTCTCGCCGACGACGCCCCTCGCGGTCGTCGAGGCGACCACGATCGAGCAGGTTCAGGCGACGATGCGTTTCGCGACCGAGCACCGGCTACCGGTGGTCCCACGCGGCGCGGGCACCGGTCTGGCGGGGGGTGCGATCGCCGGGGAGGGCGAGATCGTGCTCTCCACCCGCTCGATGACGCGCATCCTCGAGATCTCCGTCGACGACGAGCTCGCCGTTGTCGAACCCGGCGTGCTCAACGGCGACCTCAACGCCGTGCTCGGCGAGCGTGGGCTGTGGTGGGCCCCCGATCCGGCCAGCAGGGCCATCTCGACCATCGGCGGCAATATCGCGACAAACGCGGGCGGCCTGCTCTGCATGAAGTACGGGGTCACACGCGAGGCCGTGCTCGGGCTGAAGGTCGTGCTCGCCGACGGCCGTCTCCTCCAGGTCGGCCATCGCACCGTCAAGGGCGTCACCGGGTACGACCTGACCGCCCTGATGATCGGGTCGGAGGGAACCCTCGGCATCGTCGTCGAGGCCACCCTCAAGCTCCGACCCCTCCCGCGCGGCCACGTCGCCACGATCAGCGCGTCCTTCGCGAGCGTCGAACTGGCGGCCCGTGCGGCCGCGGTGATCGTGGCAAGCGGCATCAAACCGGCCGTCATGGAGCTGCTCGACGGGCGCGCGCTGGCCGGAATCGGCGACTTCCTCGGCATCGACCTCGGCGGCCGTGGCGCCCAGCTGCTGGTGCAGACGGATGGCACCGGTGCCGACACCGAGGCCGGTGACGCCCTCGCGGTGATCCGTTCGCTCGGCGGCGAGGCGGTGTTGACGACCGACCGCGCCGAGGGCGAGAAGCTGTTCGCGATCCGGCGTTCCTTCCACCCCGCCATGGAGGCCCGCGGCAATGTCCTGATCGAGGACGTCGCGGTGCCTCGCAGCGCGTTGCCCGCCATGTTCACCGCCATCGAGCGGATCGAGTCGAAGTACGGGATCGAGATCCCGACGGTCGCCCATGCCGGCGACGGCAACCTGCACCCGAACTTCGTGTTCGAGGCGGAGACGGTCGACGGTCATGTCGAGGTCCCGGAGAACGTCTGGGCGGCGGCTGACGAGCTGTTTCTCGACTGTCTACGCCTGGGCGGCACGCTCACCGGCGAGCACGGGGTCGGGATCCTGAAGAAGCGTTGGCTTTATGACGAGCTCGGCGATGACTCGCTGGCCCTGCAGAGGGAGCTGAAGCGGGTCTTCGATCCGCTCGGCATCCTCAACCCGGGCAAAGTGTTCTAGCCGACGGTATTCTCACCGGGTCGTCCAACCACTGCATTGCCTGTGTGCGGACTGCGCGTTCGCCGCGTGGAATAGTCATGCGTGCGCATCGGTTGTAGACATCAAGGTGACTACTCAGATGACTACTGCGATGAACACTCAGACCAATTCCGACGCTCCGGCGCATACCCCAGGAGCGCCCCTGACGCGCGTTCCCGAGCTGACCAAACTCGGCCTCGGACGCGAGACCCGCATCCCCGTTCCGCGTCCCACGGTGGGGCGCCTGCGCCTGCGCCCTGCGCGTCGGGGCCGCGGATTCATCGTCGGTTCGGTGGATGCCGCTGGGCCGGACACGAACGGCTTCGCCCCGCGCGACCGGGTGGCCTGGCGCGACTCCGGCGAGGAACTCGGCGAACTGCTCCTGATCGATCAGGACGACGTGCTCGGCGTGCCGTCCTGGATCAGCGACGAACAGGTGGTCAGCTACCTCGGCGCTGGCCTCATCGCCCGCGCTCTGGTGCGTACCCGACCGTTCGCCCGTGGCGATCAGGTGCGAGTCGTCTCCACCGACTCGGTGGTCGCGGAGCTGACGGCGGCCTGGGCACGTTCGCTCGGCGCCCGGATCGTCGACCCTGCGGTCGAGACCGCTCGGATCTCGATCCACGACGAGCCGCGCATCCGCCGGACCGTGCTCGGCAGTCACGGCAAGCTCGCGCAGGCCGCGGTCGAGGTGTTCCAGGCGATCCGTGCCGGGGTGTTCGACGGGGTCGCGACGGTGTCGGACTCGTCGAACAGCATCGCCGCCTGACCGCATCCGGTCCGGTTGCGGGTTGCGCGACCGGCTCGCCGGCGTCCATCGGAATGTGCCCGCCCGCCCTTACGGTCGTCCCG
>JALYHS010000536.1 GCA_030776385.1 Actinomycetota bacterium | reverse complement strand
CCGCCGGGGCGATCCTCGTGGCGGGCGCGACCGTGGCGGCGCTGACCGTGCTCGCGGTGGTCGCGGTGCTCGTCGCTCCGGGACGTGCGACCGGGTCGCGTGGCACCGGGCTGCCGCGGCATCCGGTTCACTAGAGGGTGTGATCGCCCTCCTCGGACTCAGCAGCGCCCTGATCTACGGGGCCTCCGATTTCTTCGGAGGGCTGGGTTCTCGAAGGATCACGCCCCTGCTCGTCAGCTTCATCAGCCAGATCGCGGCGCTGCTGATCGCGACGGTCGCCACCTTCTCGAGCGAGCTGCACTGGTCGAGTTCGGCCGTGGTGCTCGGGCTGGTCGCGGGCATCGGCGGCGGCATCGGCACCTGGGCCTTCTTCACCAGCCTCGCGATCGGCCCGATGAGCGTGGTCTCGCCGGGGGTGGCGATGATCTACGCGGTCGTGCCCGCGATCGTCGGAATCGCGTTGGGGGAGCGGATCGCGCCGATCGGCTACGCGGCGCTTGTCGCCGTGGTCGTCGCCGCGGTTCTGCTCGGCGTGCCGCGCCAACGGGATGCGGTGCGCCTCACACCGAGGGCGATCATCTACGGCTCGATCGCCGGACTCGGCTACGCGGGCTACATCATCGCGATCGGTAGAACGCCCCGAGACTCCGGGCTACTGCCGCTCTGGTTCGACCTCATCGCCGCGACCCTGCTGTACTCCGTCGTGCTGCTCATCAACCGGATCCGGCGGGGTCCCGGCGAGTTCGCGGGCGTGCGGGACCGGACGGCGGTGACCCAGTCGATCCTGGCAGGCGTCCTGCTCGCGGGAGGGAACATCCTGCTCGTGATCGGGCTGCATCTCGGCGAACTCGCGGTGATGGGGGTGCTCAACGCGCTCTACCCGCTTGGCACGGTCATCCTCGCCTTCATCCTTCTCAAGGAACGGCTGAGCGTGCTGCAGGCCTTCGGGATCGTGCTGGCGCTTGCGGCATCCGCGGTGCTCGCTCTCGTGTGAGCCCTCTCGGCTGTCGCTAGGCTCGACAACGATGTCCATCCCCGTTTCCCCTGTGCCTTTTTCCACCGCAACCGGCGCGGACGTTCGCGTCCGTTTCTGCCCATCGCCGACCGGGACGCCGCACGTCGGAATGGTCCGAACGGCCCTGTTCAACTGGGCGTACGCGCGCCACACCGGCGGCAAGATGATTTTCAGAATCGAAGACACGGATGCCGCCCGCGACAGCGAGGAGAGCTACCTCCAGCTCATCGACGCGCTGAGCTGGCTGGGCATCGACTGGGACGAGGGCGTCGAGAAGGGTGGCCCGCACGGCCCGTACCGGCAGTCGCAGCGCACGGAGATCTACCGCGAGCTGATCGCTCGCATGACGGATGCCGGACTGCTCTACGAGAGCTTCGTCACCCCGGACGAGATGGAGGCCCGCAATCTCGCGAGCGGCCGCGATGCGCGCCAGGGCTACGACAACTTCGAGCGCGAACTGACGGCGGAGCAGCGTGCCGCCTTCCGGGCGCAGGGGCGCGCCCCGAGCCTGCGCCTGCGGGTTCCCGACACCGAGCTGTCGTTCGACGACCTCATCCGCGGCCCCATCACCTTCCCGGCAGGCAGCTTCACCGACTTCGTGGTCGTGCGTCCGAACGGCGCCCCGCTGTACACCTTCGTCAACCCGGTGGATGATGCGCTGATGGGCGTCACGCACGTGCTGCGGGGGGAGGACATCCTCTCGTCGACCCCCCGGCAGATTGCCCTGTACTTGGCCCTGATCGAGCTGGGGGTCACAGATTTCGTTCCCCGCTACGCACACATGCCGCTTGTGCTCGGAGAGGGGTCGAAGAAGCTCAGCAAGCGCGACCCCGAGTCGAACCTGTTCCACCACCGTGATCGTGGCTTCATCCCGGAGGGGCTGCTCAACTATCTGGCGCTGCTCGGGTGGTCGATCGCCCCCGACCGGGATGTCTTCACCCAGGCCGAGTTCACGGCGGCGTTCGACATCCGCGATGTCAACCCGAACCCGGCCCGCTTCGACCTGAAGAAGGCCGAGTCGATCAATGGCGACCACATCCGGATGCTGGCAGCCGACGACTTCGAACAGCGCATCCTTCCCTACCTCGCCGGGGTGGTCAGCGACCCGCCAACAGCGTCCGAGGAGGGGGTGCTGCGGGAGGCCGCCCCGCTCGTGCAGGAGCGCATCGCGCTGCTCGGCGAGGTGCGCGGTCTGCTGGAGTTCTTCTTCCAGGCCGACGAGGAGATCGTCTACGATGCCGATGCGCTCCCCGCGAACGCCGACGAGGCGCGCCTCGTGCTGGATGCCGCGTATGCCGCCCTCGAGGAGCTGGACGACTTCTCGACGGAGGCCATCGAGTCGGCTCTGCGCGTCGCGCTGACGAACTCGCCGGAGGAGGGCGGTGCCGGGCTCAAGCCCCGCATCGCTTTCGGTCCGCTGCGCACCGCCCTGAGCGGGAAGCGCATCAGCCCGCCGCTGTTCGAGTCGATGCAGATTCTCGACAAGGAGTCGACGCTCGCGCGGCTGGAGCGGTTTCGCGAGGCGCTGTCGGTCTGAGGCTCAGGTGGGCCTCGGGTCTGGTGCCGGCGTTGCCGTCTTGACGTTGAGATGGCCTCCGCCCGGATTCGGGGGCGGTCGCAGCATGTCGTATGCTTGTCGACGGCCCGCCCCGCGAACCCGTCACGGTTTCGCCGGTGGTCCAGCTTCGAAAAGCCGCTCTGATCAGGGTTTTTCGGTGGGGTATGGTGTAATTGGCAACACGGCTGATTCTGGTTCAGTTGTTCTTGGTTCGAGTCCAGGTACCCCAGCTTCGATTCTCGGTTCCGGTCGGGCATGCTGACGAGGTGAACGATCTCGAGAGTCCGGGTGTGGTGCTGCGTCCTGGCGGCGGCTCGGATCTTGCGGCATGCGTGACTTTGTGGGTCGAGTCGTGCGCGATCCGGGATGGTGTGCGCATCCCCGGGGTGGCGGAGCGTGCGCGGCCGAAGTTCGATCGCCGGGAGGCCTGGATCGTCGCGGAAGGCCCCGAGCATCGGCTCGTGGGATTCGTTTTGGCGACCGTGCCCGGCAGCGGACAGGACACCGACCCTCCCGACGCGGCCGTGGTCGGGTTGCTCGCGGTCGATTCCGTCGAGCAGGCACACGGTGTCGGCTCGCTTTTGCTTTCCACCGCCACCTCGGAACTCGCCGCTCTCGGTCACGAGCACGCGGTACTGCACGTTCTGACCAGCAACACGGCGGCGGTCCGCCTCTACGCGTCCCAGGGATGGGTGAAGGTCGGCGAGACCTTCGAGCACGGTCTGCTCAAGAAGCCGTTTCAGACCTACCTGCGCGATTTGCGGGCGTGAGGGGAGGTTCTGCCTTTCAGCGGCGCGCCCGCTCAGCCACCCGGCCAACCGCCGGCCGCCCAGCCTGCGGCCGCACGGCTCGCCAGTTCCGATGTCGGTGGTGTCTGGTTGGGTGTGGTTATGGAGAAAGTGCTGGTCAGTGGGCTGAATGAAGCGGATGCTGGGGTGCGTTTGGAGTTCGCGTTGGCTCGTGCTGAGGTTGCGGTGCGGGCGGTGAATATCTCTTCCGCGGCGCAGTATGCGGCGATCGCGGCGGCTCTGCGGGAGGCGCGGGAGCATCCGGAACTGTATTTGGGTGACACGGTCCGCTATGTCGGTGCCGGACGGTTCGCTGCCGGGCGTGCGGGCGCGGATCGGGTGCTCGCCGATCGGGTGGACTTCGCGGAGCGTGCCGCGGTGGCGGATTTGGCGGTGCGGTTGCACCTGTCGGAGAACACCATCCGCAGCCAGGGTCTCCGCGCCACAGAACTGCGTCGTCGGACCCCGTCGATCTGGGCTGCGTTCGCTGACGGGGAAGTATCCGTCGGCAATGCGACGGTGGCGGCGGAGTTCGCGGTGACCCTGCCGTCGGGGGCGGTGTGCACAGCGTTCGATGATGCCCTGCTGGGTCCGGCACGGCAGTTGCCGACCCCGCGGTTCCGGGAACGGGCCAGACGTGTCCGTGAACAACTCGACCCGCAAACCCTCGCGGTGCGTCACAGCCTGGCGCGCCTGGAGCGTCGGGTGTGGTTCGAAGCCGACCGGGACGGCATGTGCTGGTTAGGGGCGTATCTGCCCGCCGAGGTCGGGAGGCTGGCGATGGGCCGTCTGGATGCGGCGGCCGCGTCCCTCACCGGCCGCGTCGGTGAGACCCGCACTCGGGGGCAACTGCGTGCCGACATCGCCGGCGACCTCCTCACCGGCGCCGCCTGCGACACCACGGACGGCACCCCGTGTGGTTCCGTGCCGACGGTGTCGGTTTCGGTGGCGGTCACGGTTCCGGTGCTGACACTTTTAGGTGTCAGCGAACTGCCTGGCACCCTGGAAGGGTACGGGCCCATCGATGCCGATACCGCCCGCCGGCTCGCCGGGCATGCGCCCTCGTTTCAGCGGATCCTGACGCACCCGATCACTGGCACCCTGCTGGACATCGACCGCGCCAGCTACACGGTTCCGGCGGATCTGAAACGGTGGACCCAACTCCGGGATCAGCACTGCACCTTCCCCGGCTGCGGACGGGCCGCCCGCGACTGCGATCTGGACCACACCACCGCGTGGCAGCACGGCGGACCCACCGGTGCTGCGAACCTGTCCCACCTCTGCCGACATCACCACCGCCTCAAACACGAATCCAACTGGCAGATCGACCGAGACCCCGACGGGACAACCACCTGGACCAGCCCCACCGGCGCCACCCACACCACCGACCCACCCCCCTTCTAACGCGGTGGCCCGGAACGTCAGGAAGGTCAGGGGCCTCAGAGCGCCAGTTCGACGACCGCGTGCCCCTCGAGCGGCCGTCCGCTGAGGGTGAACCCTGCCGCGACGAAAGTCGAGAGCGACCCGTGATACAGCTCCGCAGAGCTCACTCGTTCGCCGGCGGTGTCGACCGGATACGCTTCCACGACCCGCGCGCCACCGCGCCTCGCGGCGTCGACGGCGCCGAGGAGTAGAGCAGTCCCGACGCCGCGGCGGCGGTAGCCGACCCGCACGACGAAGCAGGTGATCGCCCAGACGCTCGAATCCTCGGGGGCTGGCTGCGCCGAGCCCGAAACGGCTCGCCCGCCGAACACCCGCGGGTATGCCGGGCGTGGCTCGACCGCGACCCAGCCGACCGGCTCGGCGCCGAGGTAGGCGAGCACTCCAGGACCTGCCGAGCCGGAGGCTCGAGCCGCATCCACCTGCTCGCAGAGGGAGCGCTCGAAGCCGGCGACGTCCCGCACCTTCCAGCTCGCAGCATCCACTTTGAAGTACTGGCAGAAGCAGCCAGCGGGGTCGCCGCGCGTGCCGAAGACCGTGCGCACGTCGTCCCACGGCGCCTCTGACACCGGCACCACTCGGATCTCGTTGCCAGCGGCTCCGGTCATGGGCAGAGGCTAGCCTGCATCACCGAACCGGAAGGTGTACTTCGGGTGCGTCAGCCGCCACCATGCGGTCGGTTCCCGGATACTGCCCTGAAGTACCACCGGAACGCTCACGGTGCTCTTCCCGGCCGTCCACGTCACGTTCCCGACCTTCTCGCCGTCCTTGCCCGTCTTCACGACCGTGGTCGTCATCGTCGAGCTGATCGGGGTGTTGGAGTACGTGAACGCCGAAGCGCTCGACGCGAGCACCATCTGCGCCTTCGCGCCCCACGGGGTGGAATAGGTCCCCACCACCTGACCGGCCTGACCGAGCGGCACCGAGTGGAAGCCTGACTTGAGACTGTCGAGGAGGTTCCGCACCGCGGCATCCACTGCGCTCCGGCCGTCGCCACCGAGCACGACGCCGATGACCGTCAGCGGCTGGGGAGCCCCCACCGGTATGAGCGCGGAATAGAGGAGTTCGGAGTTGTCACCGAGCGTGCCCGTCTTGATCCCGTTGATCCCGTCCGTGCCGAGCAGATCATTGGTGCTCGGAAGCCCCTGGAGCGAGGGGACGTCGAGGCTCGTCTTCGCCACGATCGCGGCGATCACCGGGTCGGCCATCGCGAGCTTGCCGAGCGCGATCATGTCGCTCGGAGTGCTCGTGTTGTGCGGGTCGATCCCGGTCGGCTCGACCATGGTCGTGTGAGGCATCCCATGCGCGGCCAGCCACCTCTTCGTCGCGCTCAGGAATGCGGCCTGCGAGCCGAACGCCCAGGTCGAGACCGCCTCCGCGTAGTTGCAGGCCGACACCACGAGCATCGTCTCGATGGCGTCGTGCTCCGACATCGTGCTGCCCGTCGGCATCGCCGCGATCGTCGCGTTGAGCAGGTAGTACTTGTCGTACAGAGCGTGGGCCGTCTTGTCGAAGGTGATCGTCGGTCCGGTCCCCGTGGCTCCGAGCGGCTTGTGGTCCAACACCACCATGGCGGTGATCAACTTGCTGATGCTCGCAATCGGCAGCGGAGCATCTCCGCCCGCAGAGGCCAGGATGCCGCTGGCCGAGGCCCCGAGATAGGCATCGGCCCCCGAGACGCTGATCGCCGACTCGCCTTCGGGTGGGAGAACCAGCGCGGCGGCGGCCGGCACGGCCACCTCTGGACGGTGCACCGTCGAGGCGGCCGCTCCGATCGGCGAGTTCAGGGTGATGGCGGCGTAGCCGCCCGCGGCGCCCACCAGGAGGAGAAGCACGACCGCCGCCGCGATGAGCCCCACGCGCCGCCTGCGCCGCCGCGCCGCCGGGTCCACGGGAACAAGAATCTGCGCCGGACGCCGGGAGTCGTGCGGCTCAGCACGGCGCAGCATCTCGGTGAACTCCGAGAGTTGGTCACGCTTCGCCACGGGGTGGTCCGATCGACGTCAGAAATACTGAGGTCTCATCATGGTACGACCCCGAGGGACGTCGGCGCGCGGCGTCAGCTGTCGAGCGAGTCGCCCACCTCGAGCGGGCGGTACTCTCCGCCGTTCTGCTCGGTCGCCCACTTCAGCCGCTCGCTCGCCATTCCCTTGCCGGCCGCCGAGAGCGTCATGTCGTGGATGTAGAAAGCGCGCTTCGGCTTGACCTCGAGGACGAAATCGATCGCATCGCCGATCTTCAGCCACGGGGCGCCGACGGGGGCGGCCAGGACTCCGACCGGCCTGCCGGGGGCGGTGTACGAGTCGCCACCGTAGTAGAGCTCCTCGTTCACGAGCACGCCGACGTTGTCGACCAGCGGCACGCTCTCGTGAATCAGCGCGTGCTTCTCGCCGAAGAACTCGAGCGTGAACGGCCCGACCTCGATCAGGTCACCGGCCTTCACCACGGAGATGTCGAACTCGGATGCCGCGGCGGCGACACCCGAGGGAGCGTAGACGACCGCATTCGGAGACTTCTCGAGAATCAGCCTGAGATTGAGATCATTCCAGTGATCTGCGTGTTCGTGGGTGATCACGACGGCGGCGGTGTTCGCGAAATCAGGGGGAGTCAGGAACACTCCCGGGTCGATGACGAGTTGCTGATCGTCGACTGTGACGACGAGCGTTGCGTGTTCGTATTTGGTGATCTTCACGCTTTCGATGCTACGCCCGGCTGCGCATGCTCTCGCTGGCGGAATACCCCAGGGGGGTATAAGGTCTCAGCATGATCGCAGACATCAAGAAGCGGGCGCTGCATCGAACCCGTATCCTCCAGGGGCAGTTGCGCGGGGTGGAGAAGATGATCGACGACGAGGCGTACTGCGTCGACATCATCACCCAGACACTGGCCATCCAGAAGTCGTTGAGCAGCCTCAACAAGCTGCTCGTCGAGAACCACCTGCGAACGCACGTCAGCGAGATGTTCGACGAGGGCGGGGAGCGGCGGGAGGCCGCCATCGAAGAGCTGCTGACGGTGTTCGAACTGCAGAAGAACCGAGGGTCCTGATGAGTGAGCACGACCGTCGGTCGAGCTTGTCGAGACCTACCGACAATCTCGACGAGCTTGATCACCAGCAGCACGATCACGGGTCGCATGAAGGACACGACATGCACGGGATGCATCACCATGGCGACTTCAAGCGGCTGTTCTGGATCAGCCTGGTCCTGACGATCCCGACTCTCGTCTTCTCTTTGGGCCTGCAGAACATCCTGGGCCTCGGCGGTCCGCGCTTCCCGGGCAGTCAGTGGATCCCGGCCGTCTTCGGCACCGCGATCTTCCTGCTCGGCGGCCGCGTGTTCCTGCGCGGGGGGTTCGACGAGCTGCGTGCGCGCCAACCCGGCATGATGACGCTGATCTCGCTCGCCATCCTGGTGGCCTTCGGGTACTCGCTCGCGGTCACCCTCGGTGTCGCCGGCATGGACTTCTGGTGGGAGCTCGCCACCCTGATCACGATCATGCTGCTCGGGCACTGGATCGAGATGAACGCTGTGATGGGCGCATCCGACGCACTGGGCGAACTCGCCAAACTGCTGCCCGACGAGGCCGAGGTCGTGCACGGCGATCACACGATGACGATGCCGGTGTCCGCCCTCTCGCTCGGCGATCTCGTGATCGTGCGTCCCGGCTCCTCGATCCCGGTCGACGGCGAGGTCGTCGACGGAGTCTCCCAGGTGGATGAATCGCTCCTCACGGGCGAGTCAGCTCCGGTGTCGAAGGTGCTCGGTGCCTCCGTCGTGGCGGGGAGTGTCAACTCCGGAGCCATCGGAGAGGACGGGCAGGGGGAGACCGGTGCGCTCACCGTCAGGGTCACCAAGCTCGGTGACGACACCGCGATCGCCGGCGTGATGAAGCTGGTCGCCGAGGCGCAGGCCAGCAAGTCAGGGGCGCAGTTGCTGGCGGATCGCGCCGCAGGGTGGCTCTTCTACCTCGCGATCACGGCGGCCGTCATCACCCTGATCGTCTGGGTGATCCTGCGCCCCGGCGATCCCGCCTTCGTCGCGGAACGTGTCGTGACGGTGCTCGTGATCGCCTGCCCGCACGCGCTCGGGCTTGCCATCCCGTTGGTCGCGCAGATCACCACCGCGCTGGGCGCGCGCCGCGGCATCCTGGTGCGCAGTCGTGCCGCTCTCGAAGACGCGCGCGACGTTGACGTGGTCCTGTTCGACAAGACGGGCACCCTGACCACCGGCAGACAGGGGCTCGTGCGGGTGATTCCGGCTCCGGCGGCTGAGGGGATCGACAGCTCGGACGACGAGGATCTCGTGCTTGGGCTCGCCGCGTCCGTGGAGGCGAACTCGGAGCATCCGGTCGCGCGCGCGATCGTCGCCGCGGCAACGGAGCGTGGAGCGAGCGGCGGACGGGCCTCTGGCTTCTCGGCTCTCGCCGGCCGGGGAGCGACCGCGACGGTGGCGAGCCGGGTGCTCACCATGGCGAGTGGACGACTCGTGACGGAACGCGGCATCCGCCTGGATCCAGTGTTCGTGCACGCGGCCCGTGAACTGGCGACGGAGGGGGCGACCCTCGTCTACCTTCTTGATGAAACCGAAGACGACCAGCCGCACGTGCTCGGGATGTTCGCCCTCGGCGACACGGTGCGCCCCGGATCGGTCGAGGCGGTCGAGCTGCTGCAGAAGCGCGGCATCCGGGTCGCTATGCTCACCGGCGACTCGCACGAGGTCGCGAACTGGGTCGCGACGAAGCTCGGAATCACCGAGGTTTTCGCCGAGGTTCTTCCCGGGCAGAAGTCGGATGTCGTGGCGAGGCTGCAGGCGGAAGGATCGAATCGGGTCGCGATGGTCGGCGACGGCGTGAACGACGCACCCGCTCTCACCCGCGCCGACGTCGGCATCGCGATCGGAGCCGGCACGGATGTCGCGATCGAATCCGCCGACATCGTGCTCGCCTCGAGCGACCCGCGCGGGGTGGCGGACACGATCACACTGAGCCGCGCCAGCTACCGCAAGATGCTGCAGAACCTGGCGTGGGGGACCGGTTACAACGTGATCGGACTTCCACTCGCAGCCGGGGTGCTCGCGGGAGTCGGGTTCGTCATGCCGCCGGCCGTCGGCGCCGCGGTGATGTCGGTGTCGACGATCGTGGTGGCGCTGAACGCGCAGTTGTTGCGGCGGCTGCGGTTCCGGCGCTAGCCGTCTCGCTGGTCAGCCTGTCGAGACCTGCCCGCGCCAGCGGCCCGGGTCGATCGCGTAGACCCAGCGCCGCCGCGGGTATTCGCAGAGCGACCAGAGGCGGCGGCCGTCGACAGTGGCGGTCACGTCTTCGGGACCGGCGGGAAGCACTCCGCGATATCGCGTCCACGTCGAGCCGGATCCGACCCACAGGTCCCCGGGCTTGATCCCGTCACTGGCGCTGACGAACCAGGTGCCGTCGATCACGGTGGCGCCCTGCATCCGCGCGATGCCGGGCTCGTGCACGCGCACCTCGGTCGTGTGCGCGGGCGCGGTGGCGTTCGATGCCGTGATGAGGCCGATCGGGACGCGTCCCAACCGACGTCCGCTGCCGTGCTCCCCGAACTCGCCGAAGATCAGGTGGCCGCCGCCACTCGCGCCGTGCGCGGAGTCGCGCTCCACCGACACGAACGAGAACCGCATCCGTTCGTCTCCCTCGCCGCCGTGCGGCCGCAGCCGCCCGGACTGCGGCAGCACGCAGCGATACCCGAACGGTGCACGACCCGTTACCCGCATGATGTCCCGCAGATCGAACGTGCGAAGCCCTCCGAACGTCGCGGCCACATGGAGCAGATGGCCGACCCGCGCGAGGCCACCGGCGTGCACGTGCACCGGCTGCATGTCGACCCCCCAGCGAAGCCGCGCACGGCTTCGACCAGCAGCACATGGTGATACCGCGGACGTCTCCTGTCGCGTCGATCGATGACCGTGATGCGGGCCCCCTGACTCACGCCGCGTCTCTTCTGCGCGAACCAGCTGGCCACCAGGATGCTGTCGTCGTGTTCGCTCAGCACCTCGAGGCCCTGCGGCCACCACCGCGTGCTCCAGCCATCGCGCGGACCCCAGCGGAATCCCTCGACGGTCGCCGCTGCCGGCACGCGGCCCGGCCACGCGCGAGTGCCTCGGCGGCGCAGAACGCCCTCGACTCCGATCCGCGGATGCACGGCAGCGAGCTTCTCGATCAGCCCAGCATCCGAGCTCTCGGCCCGAAGCTCGTACCGGATCGCGCCCACGCTCCGACCCTAGACGGCACGCGCTCCGAACAACGGGTAACGGGCTTCTCGCCCGGTAGAGTCCAGTCACTCTCGACGGCGAGCACGGCGACCCGCGAGACGACCGTCCGGAGGCCCGCGTGGCGCAAGAGTTCCAGCCCAAGAGACTGATCGTCGCGATCAACCCCGGCAGCGCGGCCGGCGGCCGGAAGGCGGTCGGACCGCAGGTGCTCCAGGGCCTGCGCGATCTCGGCCACGACGTCACCGAGCTCCAGGAGAACAGCTACCAGGAGCTGCTCGCGAGCGCCCGAGCGGCCATCGCAACGAAGCCAGACGGTTTCGTCGTCGTCGGCGGCGACGGGATGGTCAATCTCGGCGCGAACATGGTGGCCGGCACCAGCGTCCCGCTCGGTATCGTCTCGGCAGGGACCGGCAACGACACCGCCCGCTCACTGAACCTCCCCTTCGACGACACCGCCGCGTCCGTCGCCGCCATCGGTGACGCTCTTCAGCACCAGCCGCGCATCGTCGACGCCGCCATCATGCGCTTCACCGATCCGACGACGGGCGAGAAAACCGAGCGCTGGTTCGCCTGCGCTCTGAGCGCCGGCTTCGACGCGACCGTCAACGAGCGTGCCAACCGGATGAAGCATCCGAAGGGTCCCAGCCGCTACAACATCGCTCTCGTCATCGAGTTGCTGAAGCTGAAGCCGTACCAGTACACGCTCACGCTCGACGGCAAGACGACGAAGGTCGCGGCGAACATGGTTTCGCTCGGCAACGGCGTCTCGATCGGCGGCGGCATGCTCATCACCCCCGACGCAAAGATGGATGACGGTCTCCTCGACGTACTCATCGTGCGCCCGTTGAGCCGAATCAACTTCCTGCGGATCTTCCCGAGCGTCTTCAAGGGCACCCACGTGAATCGCGCGGAGGTCAGCATCGAGCGCGCGAAGCACGTGCGAATCGAGGGCGACGGCGTCGTCATCACGGGCGACGGCGAGAGCGTCGGACCGGCGCCCGTGGACGTGGAACTCGTGCCCGGCGCCCTGCGGGTGCTCGCACCGCTGCCCAGCTGATCGAGGGGCCAGCAGTCGGGCCCGGGTTGGCCAACGTCCCGCGAAATATGGCATACTCGTCAAGTTGTCGTGACGGCCCCATCGTATAGAGGCCTAGTACGCCGCCCTCTCACGGCGGTAACGCGGGTCCGAATCCCGCTGGGGTCACGAGCACAAAACCCCCGGTCAGCCGGGGGTTTTGCTATTTGTGCCGACGGGCTGGAAGGCCCGAAATCGCTTTTTGGCTACAAACTGGCTACAAACGCCGCAGACGAGCCGCCGCGCGGAGGTGGATCCAACGCTCCAAGGTCGTGCGGCGCAGGCGCTTACTCCCGCCACACGGCGAGGACGGGGCCTACCGTGACGACTTCCCTTACAGACTGGGCCCGATTGAGCCAGCCTGAGGAGCGGGGAGTGTGGGTAGGTCCTCCCAGGTCGGGCGACGCATATCCGTCACCAGATCCGCGATGGAGGTCTGCATTGCGATGCGGTCCAGGGAGACCCCGACTGTGTCGAGATCCTCCTCGAAGAGATCGGCATAGACATCGAGCGTGACAGCAGCAGAGGCGTGGCCAAGGATCCTCTGCACCGCCTTGACATTCGCCCCGGCCGAGATCGCGAGGCTAGCGGCGGTGTGTCGCAGTTCGTGAGGGGTGAGCCCCACGAGCCCCACTTTGGCCGCTGCCTGGTCGAACCAGCCGACGCGGAAGACATGATTGCGCAGCCAGCTCTTGGTGCGGATGCCGTAGAAGACCGGCTCGTCAGGTTGGCGGCCGGCGATTTGCGCGGCGAGCGCGCGGCAGAGGAATTGCGGGATCGGGATCGAGCGGTGCTCGTAGTCCTTCGGCGCCTCGATCCGCTGGTATCCGCGGTCAGCGACCACGGTTTGCCTGATCGTCAGACGCCGCCGGGCCAGGTCGACATCGCGCACTCGCAGCCCGGACAGCTCGCCCCAGCGGAGACCGCAGTATGCGAGCACGAGCACCACCAGGTGGTAGCCGTGCTCGAAGCCTCCGGAGATCTGCCCGACCGTGCGCGCGAGCGCGGCGACTTGCTCGTGAGACAAGTACCGCTTGGCAGTCTTGACAACCTTTGGCAGCTTGAGCCGCTGCGCTGGATTCGACGGCAGACGCCCGTCTTCGACGGCGAACCGCAAAGCGCCGGAGAGGACATTCACGGTCTTTCGCACTGTCGCTGGCGCGCCTGGCATGCCCGATGCCCACTCCTGCACCTGGAGCCGGGTCAGGTTTCCGATCTGAATCC
This sequence comes from Actinomycetota bacterium, assembly GCA_030776385.1. Lineage (GTDB taxonomy): Bacteria > Actinomycetota > Actinomycetes > Actinomycetales > Microbacteriaceae > Lysinimonas. The sequence goes on along the minus strand of JALYHS010000536.1, from coordinate 1,727 downwards.
GACCCAGCTCCGGGTCGATGTGCTTCTGGATGATCTGCCTCACACGGCTACGCGTGGTCGCCCGAAGGTCGCCCCGCGCGGCCAGCCAGATCTGCATCCATTCCGCCACGGTTACCCGGGCGAGAGACGGGGCAATGTAGCGGCCTTGAGACTTGTCGACATCAACGGTTGCAAGGAAGAGCTCGGCCTCGCGCTTGGTCCGGAACCCTCGCTTCTGGGTCAGCCGCTGATCCGGTCGCCGGTATTGGACGCGGTAGCGGCGGCCCTTCGCGGTCTCATACGGCTTGACGCTTCCCATGTTGTTTTCCGCGTGTCAGGACTCGAGGCCCGCGAGGCGGTGGATGTCGGCGCGACGGTACACGCGCCGGTGTTCGGTGACGGCGATCGGTTCGACCGGGGCGCGACCGGCGAGGGCGAGGGCGCGCAGTGTGGTGCGGTGCACGCCGAGCCGGGCGGCGGCTTCGGACTCGGAGTAGAACAGGCTGCCGTTCCTACCGATGAGGGCCGGGCGCCCGAGGGCGGGGCTATTCGGTTCGGCGGTGTCCATCCGGCTGGCGACCGACGGCGTAGGTGATCCCATTGAGCAGCCCGGCGCTTCTCGCCTTGGTGATCCAGTGGGTCGCGGTGCGCTCGGGAATGCCGAGCTCAGTCGCGACTGCGCGCAGCGGCGGCAGCGCGGCGAGCGCGGCGACTCCGTAGATGAGGTGGACGAGTCCGAGTGTATCGGCGGTGGGGCCCGCCGCGACAGCCACGGCCGCCAGCGGCTCCGGGACGACGCGTCCGCCGGTGGCGAGCAGGTCGTGCACGCTGCGCTGCGTGCCCTCGAACTCCACCGCGACGCAGTAGGGAACGGCGGCGGACAGCAACTCGCCCAGCCGGACCTGGCGTAGCACGGTGGGTGTGATCTCGCCCTTCCGGGAGCTGGTCCTGTGGGCCGTTGCCACGATCCGGTACCGGCCGGCGTCGGCGGAGTAGACGGCTTCGATGGTGGTTTCCACGCCGATGTTGTCAGCGGTGGCGGTGGCGGTGAACGCTGGAGCGATCCGTAACGCGGACCCGAGCGGGAGCGTGGCGTGTTTCCACGTCATGCGCTTGCCGTCAGGTGTACGCACGTCGATCTTCACCTCCCTAGTGTGCCGTCCGCGTCACGGTATCGCTATTGCGATTACTTGACACAGTTCTACATCCCCAGGCTCGATCGTGTCAATACAGGACACGGATTGACCAAGAGGATCTGGTGGACGAAAGCGAGAGAGGCGCGTCAAGCGGCCAGCCGTCGCTACCGGGAGAAGGACGCGGACAGTAACGAGTACAAGCGGAACTGTCGCTGAGTCCGTCCCCTCCCTCCGACGGCGAGAGGGTAGCGGGGAGGAAATGACTCCGTTCCCGTCGTTCGCTTTTTGCAGACTCCGCTCGCTGCTGCGCTGCGAGCTCCGCTTAGCAACCGCTCACTCGGGCACTGCGTCGTTCCCTCCCCACGTGATCAGCCGATTGTCGGAGCGAGGGTGAAGCTCGAGGCTGGTGCTCTTTCGGAGGCATGCTCGTAGAGGGTGTTGAGGGTTCGGTCGAGGTGTCGGGAGATGTCCGGCGTGATACAGCGTCGGACTTCGCGTCGGGTGCGTCCTACAGCGACGGTCGTGTTTCGATCATCCAGCCGTCCTCTCGGCGAACATGCTCCTGACCACCCGCCGATCCCGACCCGATTGACACCTCGACCACCTATGCCT
>JALYHS010000535.1 GCA_030776385.1 Actinomycetota bacterium | reverse complement strand
TTCCGTACCGAACCCGGACGTGTTCTCCTTTCCTAAGCTCCTCCTCTACGGGAAGGGCCACGAGCAAGGGGGTTCGCTCACTGAGTTCCCGAATCAGGAGGATCGCAAGGACGAGAGGATCTTTCCGTCGAGCGCCCTCCGCGATCGCGGAGAAGTCGACGCTCAGGACCTCAACATCGTTGTCGGGCATGGGATGCTGCGAGCAAACGAGATCCGCGATTCGCGGCTCCACGTGTCGCACGTACTCGCGAAGGCGCGTCGCCGAGGTCGAACTGGCGACAAGACGTCGGAACAGTGCTGCGAGGTAAACGGGCTCATCGCATTTGGCGGTGTAGTCGGGGTCTGAAGCCGCCGGTTTCGAGCAGGCTGCGGGCGATGTAGTTCGTGAGGTTGCGGAATCCTAGGGCGGAGCCGCGGAGGTGTTCGAGGCGGCCGTTGATCGCCTCGGTCGGCCCGTTGGACGTGTGTGGCCGCTCGAAGTAGGCCAGGACGTCCGCGGCGCGGAGCCGGAGAGTGCGGCCGAGGCGACGCAACTCGACCAAGGCGGCCGGGACGCCGGTGGCGACGGAGTCGATCAGGGCGGTCATCGCGGCTCGTCCGCGGGTGCGGTCGTGATCGCGGTAGGCGGCGATCATCCGTTGGTAGATGCCCCAGGTCGCTTCGACCTCGACATGCTCCTCGGGCCCGAACAACGCGGTCAGTCGGGCGCGTTGCTTGTCGGTGAGGAGGTCGTCGCCGGTGCTCAGGGTCCGTCTGGCGGAGTAGAGCGGGTCGCCTGATCGTCCGCGGTGGCCGTGGAGCTGCTGTTGGACGCGTCGTCGGCAGCGGTCGAGGGCGTCGGCGGCGAGGCGGACGACGTGGAAGGGGTCCATCACCGCCGTCGCCGCGGGGATCTCCTCGGCGGCTGCGGTCTTGAAGCCGGCGAACCCGTCCATCGCGACGACCTCGATCCCGGTCCGCCAGGCGTCGGGTCGGTCGGCGAGCCAGTCCTTGAACACCGCCTTTGAGCGGCCTTCGACCATGTCCAACAGCCGAGCCGGCCCGCTGCGGTCGCGGACCGGGGTGAGGTCGATGATCACGGTCACGTACTTGTCGCCGCGGCGGGTGTGTCGCCAGACGTGCTCGTCGACGCCGAGGACCGTCACGCCGTCGAACCGTCCCGGGTCGCCGATCAGGACCCGACGGCCCTCGGCCAGGACCGCGTCGTTGGCGGTGTGCCAGGACACGTCGAGGGCATCGGCGACACGAGCGATGGTCATCTTCTGGACCACGAGCGCTTCCAGCGCCCACCGGATCGCCGCCTTGGTGAGCTTGGCCCTCGGCGCCGCCGCGGCCTTGGTGTCCTGCCGCCAGACATGACCGCAGCCGGAGCAGCGATACCGGCTGACGACGACCTGCAGCGTCGTCGGCCGCCACCCGAAGGGCTCGTGCGCGAGGCGCCGAACCACGCTGTCCCTCGGGACGCCCTGACAGCCGCAGCGACGGCACCAGTCATCGTCGGCCTCGACCCGGCAGACGATCACCGCTCGATCGGGCTCGATCCGTTGCCCGACGGCTCGTAACCCGAGCCCGTCGAGGCCAGTGAATCGAGACAGGTCAGGGGCAGCGAAGGTAGCGTCGAGCACGTCGAGGTCTTCCGGATGAGTGGCGTAGGAACCTTCATCCTCAGGGAGACCTCGACCCGTCCCCCGGCAGGGGCGCGCTCAGCCCGACGAGCCCACCGCTACACCCTCAAATGCGATGAGCCGGTAAACGGCTTGCTCGTCGAGTGGCAGGGTGCCCACTCGCTTGCCCTCAGATGCGGTCACTGACAGGAAGTTCAGATGTGAGCCCCGCCGAGTCATGATGAGCGGCGCGTACACACGAGGCGACACAAAAGGAATCTGGAGCCCGTATGTACCATGCACAGATATTTGCCCCGGGGCGGGAGTCGCACTTTCTGAAATGCGCTGGAAGTAACTCTGTGGGTCGAGGATCAACGCCACCGCCAACTCGGCTTCCTCGATGGTCATGGCTTTGGCGCGGGCTCCGATAACTTCTTCAAGGGGAGGCTGATGGGCCAGTAG
>JALYHS010000534.1 GCA_030776385.1 Actinomycetota bacterium | reverse complement strand
GCGGTGGCCTCGTCGGCGCGCTCGAGCAGTTCGCGGCGCGGTTCCAGCGCGAGTCCGGCATCGCGGTCGCCGTGACCGCTGAGCTCGACCCCTCCGTCGACAACTCGCTCGGCCGCGACGCGGAGGTCGTGCTGCTCCGCTGCGCGCAGGAGGGGCTCGCGAACGTGCGCAAGCACGCGGGTGCCCAGGCAGTTCGTGTCGTGCTGAGCACGGCGGACGGTGTTGCCACCGTCGCGGTCATCGACGACGGCCACGGTTTCGACCCCGCGGCGGCGGCATCCGGATTCGGTCTCAGCGGACTGCGCGACCGCCTCGGCCTGGTGGGCGGCGAGCTGTCGATCGACGGCACGGCGGGAGCGACCACGCTGATCGCGCGTCTCCCTGTGGCGGTGAGCCCGTGACCGGCGCGCCGCAGATTAGCGCCCTCGTCGTCGACGACCACCCGATCGTGCGCGCCGGGCTGGTGGCACTCTTCGATGCGGCTCCCGATATCCACGTGATCGGCACCGGCTCCTCGGGCGAGGAGGCGATCGCGCTGGCGGCCGAGCTGGAACCCGATGTCGTGCTCATGGACCTGCGGATGACCGGTCTCGACGGCGACGAGGCCACTGCCCGCATCGTGGCGGCTCGGCCGGCGACGCGGGTGATCATCCTGACCACATATGAGAACGACGACGCCATCCTCAGCGCCATCTCGGCGGGAGCGAGCGGATATCTGCTGAAGGCCGCGCCCGAGGAGGAGCTGCTCGCCGGCGTGCGGGCCGTCGCTGCGGGCGAGGTCGCTCTGGCGCCCAGCGTGTCACGGCTTCTCGTGCAGCGCACGGCGACGCCCGCGGTAACCGAGGGGCCGCCGCTCAGCACCCGCGAGCTCGAGGTGCTGCGGCTCGTCGCCGAGGGCCTCAGCAACCGGGAGATCGGCGAGAGGCTCTACGTGGGCGAGGCCACGGTGAAGACGCACCTCTTGCACGCGTTCACGAAGTTGAAGGTCGCCGATCGTACCCGCGCCGTGACCAGGGCGATGGAGCTGAAGCTGCTCTAGCAGTCGATCGCCACCGCGAGTACGTCCTGTTGCGCCGAGATGCTGCGCTCGACCGCGTCATCTCCGTGCGAACGTGGTATCTCGGCGGCGGCACGGGCGCGGCTACAGCGAGATTCCGACGAGCATCGGCTCGGGGTGCAGCATCACGCCGAACTCGCTCATCACGCGGGTCTGCACGTAGTTCGCCAGTTGCACGACGTCACGCGCCGTCCCGTGGCCGAGGTTCACGATCGCCAGCGTGTGCTTGCGCGAGATCGCGGCGCCCGATCCGGGCAGGGCGAACCCGCGCGAAATGCCGGCTCGCTCGATCAGCCAGGCGGCGCTGAGTTTGACGAGGTACTCGCTCGACCCGGCGACCGGCGGGATCGGGGAGCCCAGCGGCAGCACGCGCGCCGGACGCTCCGGCTCGGTCGGCCAGCGGGGTGCGTCCGTCGGCAGGCGGCGGGCGAAGTTCTCGCTCACGATCGGGTTCGTGAAGAAGGAACCGGCGCTGATCGAGTCGGGGTCGGCGGGATCCCAGATCATGCCCTTCGAGGCGCGCAGGGCGATGACGGCGGCGCGCACCTCCGTGAGCGGCACGCGCGCGCCGAGCTCCACGCCCAATGCGGTCGCCAGTTGCGGGTAGGCGATCGGTGCCGACAGGCCGGACGCGGATGTCGCGAGCCGCAGTTCCACCCCGAGCACGATCCCCAACCGCCCCCGCTTGAGCGCGCTGGTTCGGTAGCCAAGCCCCAGCTCGGAGGCAGCCAGCCGCTCCACCTCGCCCGAGCCGAAGTCGAGGAAGTCGACGCTCACCAGCACCTCGCCGAGCTCCTGGCCGTACGCGCCGATGTTCTGGATCGGCGCCGCCCCTGCGGTGCCCGGGATGCCGCTGAGCGCCTCGATCCCAATCAGTCCGTTCGCGACCGCGAAGGCGACAACATCGTCCCAGCGTTCGCCCGCCTCGACGAGCAGGTGCACCGAGCCGTCGGTCTGCGGAGCCACGGCGATCCCGCGCGTCACCACCCGGAGCACGTCGCCGTCGACGCCCTCGTCGGCGACGACCACGTTGGATCCACCGCCAAGCACGAGCCACTCGTCGAAGCCCGACCACACCTCGAGTGCGGCGGCGACGAGTTCCGCACGGGTGGCGGGAGCCGACATCCGCAGGGCCGGACCGCCGATTCGAAGGGTGGTGAGTTCCGAGAGCGGCACGCCGTCAGCCGGGGACCGCACGCCGTCAGGGGACGTCACGCGAGCGCCATCAGGCGAGCACCACGCGCACCTGAGCCTTGCCCAGAACGGTCGCGTCGTGGCACGTCACCGTGAGGTCGATGCGCGCCCCGGCGTCGTCCAGGGCGCCCACCTTGGCGAGGACATCCACGTCGGCGCCCGACTCACTGTCGACGAAGACGGGTCGCGTGAACCGCACCTGGTAGTCGAGCACCTTGCCGCTGTCACCACCCAGCCAGTCGATAACGGGCTGCACCGCGAGGCCCATGGTCAGCATTCCGTGGGCGAGGACGCCGTCGAGGCCGACCGAGACAGCGACGTCGTCGCGGTAATGGATCGGGTTGAAATCGCCGGAGGCGCCCGCGTAGCGCACGAGGGCGTCGCGGGTCAGGTGGTAGCTCCGTTCGGCGACGACATCGCCGACGTTCAGTGTCGCGGGCGCGGCCATCCGTTCTGCGCCCCACTCCGACACGTCGTCAAGGGGCCGATCGTCGCCCGACAGCTCGCTCATTCGTCGCCCCGAACCACGAGGGTCGAAAGCGCCGTGACGACGTGCGCCCCGTGTGCATCGAGGACGGCGGATTCAGCGGTCACCATGCTGTGCCCACCGAGCGACTTGACGCTCGTCACCGTGAGGGTCGCCGTCAGCTCGTCGCCGGCGACGATCGGGCGCGTGAAGCTGAAGCGTTGGTCGCCGTGGACGACGCGCGCGAAGTCGATGCCCGCATCCGGGTCGGCCAGTAGCTGCGCGAGGGTGTGCTCCTGCACGACCACCGCGAAGGTCGGGGGCGCAACCACATCGGAGTACCCGGCCGCCCGAGCGGCCTCGGGATCGAAGTTCAGCGGACTGGTCGCGAGGACCGCGCGGGCGAACTCGCGCACCTTCTCCCGGCCGACGAGATACGGGGGCGAAGCGGGGTAGCTCCGACCCGCGAGTTCGGGGTTGACTGGCACCTCGTCAGCCTATCCAAGCCAAGGGAAAGACCCCGGCTGCTGGAGAGCGACCGGGGTCTTTCGGGTACTGCTGGGGGGGTTCGCGTGCGCGAAACCTGCCTACTGGCAGCTCTCGCACTGAAGGTCGTCCATGGGATCGACCGGAACCGCGTAACCGCCCACGCTGTCGGTGTCATTCATGGCGATCCTCCTTCTGAAAAAAGTCTTCTCCGCCGGCTGCTGCCGGGGTGGGTTCTCACTATATAACCGGAATGCCACGCGTGTCATTCCACTACATGTAGTGATTTCGGCGTGTCGCGACTATTTTTCTATTCTCGCTGACACCACCGACAACCTCAGGCCTTCACGTCCCGCCGCGATCGCTGACGCGCGGAGGAACGCAGCCCCAGAGCATCCGGAATCGAGACGCGACGGCTGTACTCGATCGACCCGTAACGGAAGAGCTGCACCGCCAGCCGCAGCACGATCGCCGCGAGCACGAGGAGTTCGACCGAGAGCGCGACGCCCTGCCAGAGCGGGAGCCCTCCGAAGGCATTCCGCAGGAGGGCGGTCACGGGCGCCGAGAAGGGGAACCAGGTGAAGATCTGCACGATGAGCGCCGTGGGGTCCGAGACGATCAGCGTCACGATGTAGAAGGGGATGAAGATCAGGATCATCAGCACGCCGAAGATGGGGCCTGCGTCCTTCGCCGTGGGCATCACCGCGCCGATCGCGACCAGCGTGCCGGTGAAGAGCGCGAAGCCGCCGATCAGGATGAGCGCGCCCACGATCATCTGCTGGGGATCCAGGACCAGGTGGCTGAGGTCAAGGGACGGGATGTTCAGCTGGCTGCGGAACAGCCCGTATGCCACGGCGAGCGGGATCGCGAAAACCACCAGCTGCACGAAACCCGCGGCGAACAGCGACACGATCTTTCCGAGGATCAGCGCGGTCGGGTTGATCGTGGTGAGGATCATCTCGGTGACGCGGTTCTCCTTCTCGTCGAGAGTCGAGGCGAGCATCTGGTTGCCGAGCATCAGGATCACCAGGTAGAACGCCACCAGATACAGGATGGGCGCGATCACCCCGTTGATCCCGGCCGCGACGTGACCGTCCCGGTATGTCGTGCTGACCGTGTTGAAC
>JALYHS010000533.1 GCA_030776385.1 Actinomycetota bacterium | reverse complement strand
GGACCGGCCCCGCTCGGCATGCGGGTCGCGCCGTCGCCCGCGGTGTGGCGGACGGTCCCGTCATGGGAGTGGCACCGCGCGGGGGTCGGGCCCCAACGCTCCGACACGATCATGCGCGTGGTTGGCGTCGGGGAATCGCTGGAGCGGGCGGCCGACGACGCGATCCCCGACGCCGAACGCAAGCTCCGCAGCATCGTCGGGGTCGGTGTCTGGACGGTTGCCGAGACTCTGCAGCGCTCGCACGGGGACCCGGATGCGGTCAGCATCGGCGACTTCCATGTGAGCAAGCGCGTCGGCTGGGCTCTGATCGGCGAACGCGTCGACGACGACGGCATGCTGGAACTGCTCGAGCCATGGCGAGGTCACCGTCAGCGCGTCGTGCGCCTGATCGAGGCCGCGGGGATCGGGTATGAACGGCATGGGCCCCGCATGACCATCGCTGACAACCGCCACCGCTGAGGCGCGAACCCGCCTCGCTACTGGTGTCCAGATCACCCTCAGGTCACCCACTGTTCATTCGTCGGTCATTCGTCCGGCGCGTGGGGGACCGCCGTCGTACCCCCCTTGTGGGGCACACAATCCGGAGATAGCGTCGCCCAGGGCGGGCACTTGCCCGCTTCTTAGGGATCTCCAGGGAAGGAACCTCACGTGGTCGACCGCTCTCTCCGTACGCGACGAGTCAGGAGGGGCGTCACGATCGCCACCTCACTCGCCGCTGCTCTCGCCCTCTCGCTGACAGGCGTGTCCGCCGCCTCCGCGGCTGACCGTACGAGTTACGCCGGGTCCGTCCCTGGCTGGGCCGTCGCCGCCAACGATCAGGGCGCCGCCCGCGCCGACGCAACCATGGAGGGGGAGCTGTACCTGCCGCTGCGAAACCAGGCGGCCGCCGAGGCGTTCGCCCGGGCGGTCTCGACCCCCGGGCTCGGCTACCGGCTCAGCCTCTCCCCGGCGCAGTGGATCTCCCGATTCTCCCCGACGAAGGCCGACAGCGACTCCGTGGTCGACTTCCTGACCGGGGCCGGGTTCAGCATCAGCGCGGTGCCCGCCAGCCGCCAGTACGTGGTGTTCCGCGGCACGACCGCGCAGTTCAACGTCGCGTTCGGCACGAGCCTGCACAACTACTCGCACGCGGGGTCGACCCTGGTCGCGCCGTCGTCGGTGCCGTCGCTTCCGTCGGTCCTGGGGGCGAAGGTCTCCGGTCTCGGACTCGACCAGTCGCGCACGCTGACCCGGCCCGATTCGATCAAGCAGGGTGACATCCCGAGCGACACCACCGGGGTTCAGTCCCTGAGCCGCCAGGCCGCTGCCGGCCCGGTGATCACGACGCCGTGCTCGAACTACATCGGGGAGCACACCGTGACCGTCCCCGCCGCCTACAACGGGCAGACGACGTACAGCACGTATAACTGCGGATACACGCCTGCTCAGTTGCGCTCCGCCTACGGCATTTCGGCGCTGCCGAAGTCGCAGAACGGTGCCGGCCAGACCGTGGCGATCATCGACGCGTATGCCTCGCCGACGATCCTCAGCGACGTCAACACCTACTCGGCGGCCCTCGGCGAGCCGGGACTGGCGCCAGGTCAGTACCAGCAGATCGTCCCGACGCCTGACCAGTTCGTCGACCAGGCGGCCTGCGCCTTCCCGAGCGGCTGGCAGGGCGAGCAGACGCTCGACGTGGAGTCGGTGCACGCGCTGGCTCCTGGCGCCAAGGTGCTGTACGTCGGTGGCTTCAACTGCAATGGCGGCCTCGACGTCGCCATGTCGAAGATCCTCGACGGCAAGCTCGCGAACATCGTGAGCAACAGCTACGGCAACACCGGCGAGGCAATCCCGGCGGACGTGCTGGCGGGCGAGAACAACCTGTACATCCAGGCTGCGGGAGAGGGCATCGGCCTGTACTTCTCGAGCGGTGACAACGGTGATGAGGTCGCCGCTCTGAAGACGGCCGAGCCGGACTTCGCGGCCTCCTCGCCGTGGGTGACCGCCGTGGGCGGTACCTCGCTCGGTATCGACAAGAACGGCAAGATCGCCTTCGAGACCGGATGGGGCGACACGATCGACCAGATCGTCGCCGACCCGACCGCTCCTGGCGGCCTCGCGTACACCGACCCGCTGCCGGGCAAGCGGTTCGTGGGTGGCGCGGGTGGAGGGGTGAGCACCGTGTTCGCCCAGCCGTGGTACCAGCGCGGGATCGTTCCTGCCTCGCTGGCGCAGGGCAAGCGCGTCTCGCCCGACATCGCGGCTCTTGCCGATCCGTACACCGGGTTCTCGATCGGGATCAGCCCGATCACGAACGACACCGACCTGACGACCGGACCCTTCGAGAACGACACGTACGGCGGAACTTCGCTGGCATCCCCGCTGGTCGCGGCGCAGATCGCGCTCGTTCAGCAGGCGACGCACTCGACGATCGGATTCGCCAATCCGACGCTCTACGCGCTGGACCGCGTGCTGCCGTCGGCCTTCCGTGACGTCGTTCCGCAGAACCCGCCGCAGGCGCTCGTCTACACGAGCAAGAGGAGCGGGAACACCTACCTGATCACGCTGGATCGCGACACCTCTCTCACCACGGCGCCGAAGTACGACGACGTGACCGGGATCGGTGGAGTGTCGTTCCAGCTGCTGACCTACCTCGGTCAGGGCAGGCACTAACCGCAGCATCTCTTGCGCGCCGCCGCTTCTGCGGCGCGCGTGCGCTGGGTGGGCACGAGCGCGGTCGCGCCCACCCAGCGAGAGAGCGGCAGACTGGGATCCGTGAACCTCGCTCTTCGTTTGTTCTGGCTTCGTCTGGGTGCGGGTCGACAGCCGGCACTGCAGGCG
>JALYHS010000532.1 GCA_030776385.1 Actinomycetota bacterium | reverse complement strand
CATCGGTGTGGTCCACAACGCCTACCTGCTCGACCACACCGAGCGCACCGTGGTGACCGGGCCGTTCCGTCCGTTCCCTCGGTCGGCGGTGCACGGCGAGTTCGCGCTCTTCCCGAAGCCGCCGTGGTTCGTGACGGCCCGTTCCGCCGCGACTACCGGTCGGCTGCTCACCCGCTTCGCGCAGAAACCGAGCTGGCTGAAGATGCCGGGTATCTTCATCTCCGCATTCCGTGCCTAGCCGGGTGGTGCTGGTCGAGTAGCGGCGAAGCCGATCTTGCTGGTCGAGTAGTGGCGAAGCCGCATATCGAGACCTACCCCCGCGAATCCCCGGCGAGCTTCCGCTCCCGCAGCGCGAGGAATAGCGGCACGGCGAACGCGGCAGCGGTGATGGCGGCAAGGGGCAGAAACACCCAGGCTCGCTGCATCCCGATCCGTCGTCCCTCGACGACGATGAAGACGCCGGCAGCCACCGCCACGACCAGGAGATCCAGTTGCAGTGACTGCGTCGCGGGCGGGTTGCTGAACCACTCCCCGAAGAACGTGCTGTTCGAGACGATTGCCAGGATGTTGAACGTCCAGGTGCCGATCAGCCCGAGGATCGCGATGATCAGGTAGACAACGGCGAGGCGCGGCCAGGGTTTCATGGGGCCAGGTTAGGCGTCACGGTGGTAACGGCACGAGTGTCCCCAGTTCGGAGGGTCATGAGGTTCCTTCGCGATCCGCCTTCCTAGACTGTCGGCATGACGCAGGCCTGGACCAATGACGTCGCACGCTACCTCCTCGACGCGACGATCTGCCCGCGCTGCGGCACGCGGCTCACCGAGCCGTTCTGGTGCGTCACCTGCCACGCTGTTCTCAGTGGATCGGATGCCGCGCGCGTTCACTCCGCCTCGCGAGCGGCTGTCAGCGCGCTCGAGCTCCGGGATCAGTACATCGCCGGACTGCGGACGAACTCCCGCGAGCAGGAGGTGGCGGCTGGCCAGGCCGCGGAATCCGCTGTCGACCTCGACGCCGCCCTCGCCTCCGTCCCGCCGATCGTCTCGCCGCGGGAGGGTAGCTCGGTCAGCGTTCAATCCGTGCTCGCGGTCGCCGGCGCCGCTCTCGTCGCGGTCGCCGCGATCGTCTTCACCTTCCTCAACCCCGACCTCACCGATTTCGGCACGCGCACTCTGATCGTGGGAGTCGTGACCGCGGTCTTCCTCGGGAGCGCCTGGATGCTGGTGCGCACCGGTCTGCAGTTCTCGGCCGAAGCGGTCGGGGCGCTCGGGATGGTCTTCGTGGCTCTTGATATCTGGGCGTTCTCGTCGCTGGCGCCGGCGGTCAGCGGCTGGGTCTTCGCCGGGATCGGGACCCTGGCGGGATCCGCAGCGATGATCCTGATCGCGTCGCTCGCGCGCATCCGAACCTGGTTGTGGGCGGGGCTGGTTGGCGTGACCCTCTCGCCTGCGTTCTTCGGTTACGCAGCGGGCGACCCATGGGTGGCCGCGTTCGGGCATCTCGGGGTCGGGCTCGTGGCGCTGCTCGTACCGCTCGGGCTGCACCGGCTTGAGGGGCGATTCCGCAGCAAGCTCCGAGTGGACCGTGTGACCTCGACAGTGATCGAGTTCGCCGTGTTCGCCGTCGTTCTCGCGCAGACGGCGACGCTCCCGCGCCCCGAACCGGTCTCGGTGCTCGGCGACACGTTCATCCTGCTCGCGCTGGCCGCGCTCGCCGCTGGCAGCGCCCGCAACACCCTCTGGCGAGTGTGGAGTTTCCTGGCCGGCGGCCTGGTCGCTGCGGCGCTGGGTGTCGCTCCGTACGCCTTCCTGTCGGGCGAGTACCTCGTGGCGCTCGTTCCTGCCGTCGCGGCGGTCGCCCTGATTGTGCTCGCGGCGCTTCCGCCCGCACCGACCGTGCATCGTCCGTTCCTCCTGATCGGCGCCTGGTCTGTCACTCTCGCCGCCTCGGTCCCGTCCGATCTGCTGGCGTTCTCGCGGGCGGTGCTGCCGATCGGACGGCCGAGCTCGGTGCTCCTGATCGGCACGGTGCTGGAACTCGCGGCGATCCTGGGGGTCGCAGCGGTCTCCCTCGGATCGGTTCTTCTCTGGGTTCTGACTCGTCGCCGCTCGTCCACGGCGCTGCTGGCCCGACTCGCGCTGGGGACGGGTCTCTGGGGCATGGTGCTCGCTCTGCTCGCCCTCGTCGCCTGGAGCGAGTTCCCGTCGCTCATTCGCGCGGCGCTCGGTCTCGCGCTGAGCTTGGCGCTCGGCCTCGCCGTGGTGCGGATCGCCCGGATCGAGGCCATGCCGTTCTGGATGCGCGCCCCGCTCCTGGTGGGTGCCCACCTCATCCTGATCTCCACCGCGGCTCTGGCCTGGACGGACTCGAGCCTCAGGGTCCCGGTGGGGGCGGGTGTCGTGCTCCTCCTGGCGTTGCTGGCACGCGCCGTGCCGGCCCTCGTACGTCCGGGATATCTGGGGGTCGGGTACGCGTACGCGCTGATCGTGTTCGCCGCCGGGCTCTCGCTCGTGCACGTCGAGACGATCGCCGTGCTCTGCCTCACCACGACTCTTGCGTCGCTGACGGCGTTGGCGACGACGCTGGTCCGGCGAGTGTCCGTGCGCGCCTGGTACGCCGTGCTGCTCGTCACGGCGGTTCCGTTCCTGATCGGGATCGGGTCGGTTCTGGCCGTTCGCAGTGGGTGGACGGCGCTCTCGACGGGCGTCACCTTCGCCCTCGCCGTGACCCTGCTGCTTACCCGCCGGCCCGGACTCAACGCGGTGGTGCGTGCCGCTGCCGCCGCCCTCCTGGTCCCGTCGCTCTCCGTCGTCGTGATCTGTCTCGGGGCGCAGTTCCTCGACACCAGTGGCTCACCCGTCACCTTGCCGATCATCGCCGTCATCGTCGCGTGTGTGCTGCCGAGTACGGGACTGATCGCCGCCGCGCTGCAGCGGCACGGCATCCCCGAGAATCATGCCGTGTTCGCTCGGATCGCGATCGAAGCCTCGGCGCTGGCGACCGCTTTCGTCGCGGTCGCCCTCTCCCTGGTCCGTTCCGCGGCGGGACTCGGCACCACTTTCGTGGTCCTGGTGATCATCGGGATCGGCGCGGCAGCCATGGCGTACTTCCTGCGCCGACGCTACGGCTGGGCTCTGACCTTCGTGAGCTGGACCGGCGCGCTCTGGTGCATCTGGGCGCTTGCCGGGATCGCCGTGGCCGAGCCGTACATCCTGCCTCCCGCCCTCATCGCGGCCGGGATCGCGTCGGTTCTGGTCGGACTCGGCCGCCCCGGGATCGGCATCCCGGCGATCGGCCTGTTCTCGGCGGCACTCGCCACCGCCGTGCTGCCCTCCCTCGCCATCCTGGCGCTCGCGGGCGACGGGCCGGCGGGACGCGACACCTGGCGCTGCATCGCGTTGGTGGCGGCATCCGTGGTGCTGCTTGTTCTGGGGACGTTCGTCCGCCGGGTGACGACCGGGTCGCGCTTCGCTCTGCTGACACGGCTCCGCGTTCCCCTGCTCGTCGCGGCGACGGTCGCCGCAGCTGCCGGGCCGGTGCAGGCCGTGCGCTGGGGCCTCGGGCTGGACAGCGTCGCGCTGAGCCACTCGCCGTCGCTGATGTGGCCGGTGCTCGCGATGAGCGCGGCCTCCAGCGTGCTCGCGGTGCTCTCGGCCGGTCTGCTGGTCGGGGCACCGGTCCCGGCGGTCGAGAGATGGATCGCGGCACGCTGGTCGTTCGTGCCCGCCGGCGTGTTCCTGGTGGCGGGTCCGATCGCGACGACCCGGGATGGTGCGCTCCCGATCTTCGCCCTCTACGTGCTCGGACTCGCGCTGCTCATGCTGATGATCGTCACCGTGGTTCTCGCCCGACGTGGCCCCGTCACGCTGCCGCCCGTGTGGTTCCTCTTCGGGCTCGCCTGGTGCGTGATGGTCGCGAGCTGGAGCACTCGCGAGATCCTGCGCGTCGAGGGATACTCTCTTCCCCTCGGTCTGGCGCTCCTCGCCGCCGGCGTGATCGCGATGCGGCCAGGGCCTCTTGAAGCGCGGCCAGGGGCAATCGAGGCACGACGGAGGCTCACCACTTGGCCGGTCGGATTCGGTGGCTCGTGGCGGCTGCTGACTCCTGGCATCGTCGTGACATTGCTGCCCTCCATGCTGGCGACCGGAACGGATCCGCAGACCTGGCGGGCGATCCTGGTGCTCGCGCTGGCGCTCGCATCCATTCTGATCGGTTCGCTTCGGCGGTTGGGTGCCCCTTTCGTGCTCGGACTCATCGTGCTGCCTCTGGAAAACATCTTGGTGTTCTCGGTGCAGCTGGGACGCTCGATCGGCGCCACGCCGTGGTGGATCACCCTGGCGTCGGCCGGCGCGGTGCTGCTGGTGATCGCCGTGACGTCGGAACGCCGCGCCACCGGCGAGAAGGGTGTTGCGGCGCGGTTGCGCGATCTGCGCTGACCTTCGCTGTCGTTCTGTCCCCGTCGTCCCGTCATGGATTGACAGAATCGAACATATGTTCGAAAATGGGATGATGGCACCTTCTTCCGCGTCATCCGTCGCCCTGCGCATCGATGACGATTTCGACGACCTCGACGAGCGCGACGGGGGTGACGAGCGCGATGGGGACCTGCAGAGCGACGTCGTGCGCGAACTGCAGGCGCGCATCCGGGGCATGCAGCGCACCACGCTCGACACCCGGGCGCTGCCCACGCACCCCGCTCTCGGCGAGCTGCTGCCGGGCGGCGCGCTCGAGGCGGGCGGCACGTACACGGTCGAGAACTCGACAACGCTGGCACTGGGGCTGCTGCAGGGTCCCAGTGCGGCGGGAGCGTGGTGCGCGGTCGTCGGGGTGCCCGATCTCGGGGTGGAGGCCGCTGCCGGGCTGGGAATCGACCTCGACCGGCTCGTGCTCGTCCCGCATCCGGGAGAGCAGTGGCTGTCGGTGGTGTCGGCGCTCGTCGACGTGGTGTCGGTCGTTCTGGTGCGCCCTCCGACCCGCGACGGTCGCGTGCGCATCGGCGATGCCGCGGCATCCAAGCTGGCGTCCCGGCTGCGGCAGCGCGAGGCGGTGCTGGTGAGCTTGGGCGAGGGATCGACGAGTGACTGGCCACGATCGGATGCCCGCCTCACCGTCACCGAGAGCAACTGGGCCGGGATCGGGGCCGGCTTCGGGCATCTCACGGCGCGCCAGGTCACGGTGAGCTCCGCGTCGCGGTCCTGGGCAGGGCGTGCGAAGTCCCGGCGGCTCTGGCTGCCCGGCCCCGAGCAGCGGATTGAGGCGGTGGTGGCGCGCACGGCTGCGGCCGAGTCCGTTCTCCACGTGCATCCGGCTCTGCGCAGCGCGGCCGGCTGAGCGGTGCAGCG
>JALYHS010000531.1 GCA_030776385.1 Actinomycetota bacterium | reverse complement strand
GGGCTACCCGGTCGCGCTCGAGGGTGCGCTGAAGCTCAAGGAGCTCGCGTACATCCACGCGGAAGGATTCGCGGCCGGCGAGCTCAAGCACGGCCCGATCGCGCTCATCGAACCTGGGCAGATCGTGTTCGTGATCGTGCCGAGTCCGCGCGGGCCGGGGTCGCTGCATCCGAAGGTCGTCTCCAACATCCAGGAGATCCGAGCGCGGGGCGCCCGAGTCATCGCGATCGCCGAGATCGGGGATGTCGCGGTCGTGCCCTTCGCCGACGAGGTGATCCGCATTCCGCTCGCCGACCCGCTTTTCGAGCCGCTGCTCGCCGTGGTTCCGCTGCACATCTTCGGGATGGAGTTGGCCACCGCGAAGGGTCTGGACGTGGATCAGCCGCGCAATCTGGCGAAGTCGGTCACGGTCGAGTAGCGCGCTGGAACTGAGAGCAGAGGCCATTTCCGGCCTCGGCCGTCGCGGATCAGGACGACGCGCCGCGGATTCGCGTGGATCAGGACGTGGCTCGACGCGTCGGCGGCCGGCATCCTGATTCGCACGAGTGGGGGACGGCGCGGAGGATCCGTGCGCGATGGATCCGGGCCCGGGGGCGCGATCGGCCAGAATGGCGGGTATGGCAATCGCAGGGATCGGCGTCGACGTGGTCGATCTGGCGCGCTTCGAGCGCGCGCTGTCCCGCACGCCGGCGCTGCGTGATCGCCTGTTCGCTGAGGGCGAACGCGAGAGGCCGCTTCGCTCACTCGCCGGACGTTTCGCCGCCAAAGAGGCGTTCATGAAGGCGCTCGGGGAGTCCACGGGCATCCGCTGGCACGACATGCGAATCGTGCAGGACGGTCAGGGTGCCCCTGCACTGCGGGTGTTCGGCGCGGCGGCGTCGCTGGTGGCCGCGAAAGGGATCGTCACGATCCACCTGTCGATGACGCACGACGCCGGTGTCGCGGTGGCGACCGTGGTCTGCGAGACCGCATGAGCGCGGATGCCGCGGCCGGTTTTCGCCAGGCTCGAATCGATCTCGACGCCCTGATCTCAAATCTCGCGACGGTGCGGCACCTGGTCGCGCCCGCGCTGGTGATGGCGGTCGTCAAGGCGGACGCCTACGGGCACGGCGCCGGTCTGGTCGCACCGGCGCTCGCGGATGCGGGTGTCGACTGGCTCGGCGTCGCCGACCTCGCCGAAGGTCTCGCGCTGCGTTCGGCCGGAATCAGGACGCCCGTTCTCGCGTGGCTGCACGGGCCGGCCACCGACTTCGCCGCCGCGGTCGGGGCCGGGATCGACATCGGGGTGAGCTCATTGGCGCAGCTCGAACGGGCAGCATCGGCAGGCTCGTCAGCGGCCGGCGCTTCGGCGGGTGGCCACGCCGTGGTCCAACTCAAGGTCGATTCCGGCTTGAGTCGAAACGGAATCTCCCCGGCCGAGCGGGCGGCAGTCTTCGAGCGCGCGGTCGCGCTGCAGGGGAGTGGCAGCATCCGGGTCCGTGGCATCTTCAGTCACCTGTCGAACACCTCGGCCGCCGACGATGCCCGCCAGAAGGGTGTCTTCGACGAGGCGATTGCCGAGGCTCACGCCGCGGGACTCGACCCCGAGTTGCGACACCTGGCGTCGACCCAGGCGGCCCTGCAGCAGCCGTCGTTCCGCTTCGACCTGGTGCGGGTCGGAATCGGGCTCTACGGGCTGCCCGCCGCCGACTCCGTGGATGCCGCGGCTCTCGGCCTACGACCGGTGATGCAGCTCGAGGGGGAGGTGGCTGCCGTGCGCCGTGTGCCCGCCGGAACAGGCGTCTCGTACGGTTACACGCATCGGACCGAGCACGACACGACGCTGGCGCTGGTGCCCCTCGGCTATGCCGACGGCGTGCCGCGCGCCGCGTCGAACCGTGCCGAGGTCTCGATCAACGGGCGCCGCTGCCCCGTGGTCGGTCGGATCGCGATGGACCAGTTCCTGGTCGACGCCGGCCCCAGCTCCGGCGACGGGTCGGTCCGGGTCGGTGATCGTGTCGTGCTATGGGGCGACCCGGCGGATGGGGTCCCGAGC
>JALYHS010000530.1 GCA_030776385.1 Actinomycetota bacterium | reverse complement strand
CGCCGCGCTCCTCGATCGTGCGAAGAACGAAGTCGCGCTGCTTGTCCATGCAAGTCTCCTGGTTGCCCGCCACGGGTGCACCGTGTGCCTCGGCTCTAGGCTACCGGTATGCCCCGACTGCGATTGGCACTGGCACAGACCAACCCGATCGTCGGCGATTTCGCGGGCAACGCCGCGCAGATCGTGCACGCGGCGCGCCGGGCGTCCGAGGCGGGTGCCGACCTGCTCTTGGTGGGCGAGATGGCACTCAGCGGCTACCCGATCGAAGACCTTGCGGCGCAGCCGAGCTTCCTGCGGGAGGCGCACGACGCGGTCCTCGCCCTCGCGGGCCGGCTGGCCGAGGAGGGGCTCGGCGAGCTCGTCGTTGTGGTGGGGCATCCGGATGGCCCGTTCGCACCGCGGATCGACGGCACCTCGAATGCGCCCACCGCGATCGCCCAGAACTGCGCGAGCGTGCTTCAGGGCGGTGAGGTGCGCGCCCGCTACGCGAAGCATCATCTGCCGAACTACTCGGTGTTCGACGAGTACCGAATCTTCATCCCGGGCGACGAGCTGCTGGTGCTGCGGCTGAAAGGGGTGGATGCCGCGCTCATCATCTGCGAGGACCTCTGGCGGGACGGTGGCCCGGTCGGTCGCGTGCTCGAGGCGGACGCCGGACTGCTCCTCGTGATCAACGCCTCGCCATTCGAGCGCGACAAGGACGAGACCCGCCTTCCGCTCGTCACCCGCCGAGCGCGCGAGACCGACACGATCGTCGCGTACGTGAACATCGTCGGCGGTCAGGACGACCTGGTCTTCGACGGAGACAGCGTCGTCGTGGATGGCACGGGCACGATCCTGGCGCGGGCCCCGCAGTTCCGCGAGCACCTGCTGCTGGTCGACGTGGATGCCGCGCCTGCGACCGACGCGGAGCTGCCGGATCACGTCACCCGTGTCGAGCTCGATGCCACGCCGTTGGTCGAGCCTGTCGAGACCCCCGAGCATGTCGAGACCCCCTCCCGGCTCGCCCAAGACATCGCCACTCTCCCCGACGACCCCGAACAGCTCTGGAACGCCCTGGTGCTCGGCCTGCGCGACTACGTGGAGAAGAACGGATTCCGCAGCGTGGTGCTCGGTCTCTCCGGCGGCATCGACTCGGCCGTGTGCGCGGCCATCGCGGCGGACGCGATCGGCGCGGGCCGCGTGCACGGGGTGAGCATGCCGAGCCGCTACAGCTCGGACGGCTCCCGCACCGACGCCGACGAACTGGCGGAACGGATCGGGTTGCGATACTCCACCGAGGCGATCGCCGATCTTGTGCAGCCGATCGAGGACCAGCTGCAGCTCACCGGGACCGCCGCCGAGAACGTGCAGGCGCGCATCCGGGGCATCATCCTGATGGCGGAGTCGAACATGCACGGGCATCTGGTGCTCACGACCGGCAACAAGACGGAGCTCGCGGTCGGCTACTCGACGATCTACGGCGACTCGGCGGGCGGCTTCGCGCCGATCAAGGACGTGCCCAAGATGCTCGTGTGGGAGTTGGCTCGCTGGCGCAACGCCACCGCCGTCGCACGCGGCGAGACCCCGCCCATCCCGGCGAACTCCATCGACAAGCCGCCGAGCGCCGAGCTGCGGCCCGATCAGACCGACCAGGACACGCTGCCGCCGTACGAACTGCTCGACGAGATCATCGCGGGGTATGTCAACGAGCGGCTCGGACGCGAGGACCTCATCGCAGCGGGATTCGATCGGCCGATCGTCGAGTTCGTCACCGGGCTCGTCGACCGCTCCGAGTGGAAGCGGAGGCAGGGTGCCATCGGACCGAAGATATCGGGGATGGCGTTTGGGCGCGATCGCCGCCTGCCGATCACCTCGCGCCGGGCGGGATGACCGTGCCACGGCACGCCGCGGGCCGGCTCCTGCCGTTCGCGGTCGCCTCGGGCGTACATCTCGCGGCGAAGCTGGCGGGCACCGGCCGCCTGGATCGCGCGAGCAAGGCCGTGCTTCTGCCGACCCTCGGCATCCGGTTGCTCGGCTCCCGCAGCCACAGCCGGCGCCGGGTCGCCCTGCTCGTAACCGAAATGACGCTCTCCTGGATCGGCGACCTCACCATCGATCGCTCCTTCCGCACGGGCCTCGCCGCCTTCCTGGCTGCGCACCTGTGCATGATCGCGCTGTTCTGGAGCGGATTCCGCACGCGGATGTCGCCGTGGTCGGTCCTGCTGCTGCCGTGGCTCGTCGTGATGATGGTGGTGCTGCGACCTCCGCGCCTGACCGCGCTCTACCCCGCCGTGGTGGCGTACGCGACCGTGCTCGCGGCGATGGCGGCCTCCGCGGGCCGAGGGGGTCGCCGGATGGGGGCCGGGGGCATCCTCTTCGTCGTCTCGGATTCGCTCCTGGCGTTCCGACAGTTCACGCCCTGGTTCCGCACACGACCATGGGGCGCCGTGGTGATGGCGAGCTATCTCGCGGCGCAGCTGCTACTGGTCGACGGGGTGATCGGGGCACCGGCGCGGCAGGAGGCGCGACCCTAGACTGACGGCATGGCAGACGCAGTCGTCAAGCGAGTCCGCACCCGGCATTTTCAGAATGCCAAGGATCAGGGCATCAAGATCACCGGTCTCACGAGCTACGACATGCTCACCGCCGCGATCTTCGACCAGGCGGGCATCGATTTCCTGCTCGTCGGGGACTCCGCGGGCAACAACGTCTTCGGGTACGACACCACGCTCCCGGTCACGATCGACGAGCTGATCCCGCTGACCCGCGCCGTCGCGGGGGCGGTCAAGCGCGCGTTCGTCATCGGCGACATGCCGTTCGGCTCGTACGAGACTGGACCGGATGAAGCGCTGCACAGCGCATTCCGCTTCATGAAGGAGACCGGCGCCCACGCCGTCAAGCTCGAGGGCGGGGTGCGCAGCGCGGAGCAGATCCGCCGCATCGTCTCGGCGGGCATCCCGGTCATGGGGCACATCGGCTTCACCCCGCAGAGCGAGCACCAGCTGGGCGGCCACGTCATTCAGGGACGCGGTGAGGGCGTCGAACAGCTGCTGCTCGACGCACACGCGGTTGAGGATGCCGGCGCTTTCGCCGTCGTTCTCGAGATGGTTCCCGCCGAGGCCGCGAAGCGCGTGACCGAGGAGCTGTCGATTCCCACGATCAGCGTCGGCGCTGGGCCACACACGACCGGTCAGTTGCTGGTTTGGACCGACTGGGCCGGGCTCACCCAGGGCCGGATCCCGAGTTTCGTGAAGCAGTACGCGAACCTGTCGCAGGTGCTCACCGACGCCGCGAAAGCCTGGACGGCCGACGTCATCTCGGGTGCATACCCGGGCCCGGAGAACAGCTTCTAGACCTGTCTCAATTGCGCGGCGCGAACGACAGGAAGAGCGCGAACCAGAAGATCGCCCCGACCGCGCCGATCGAGCCGAGGACGATTCCGGCGATCGCGCGTGAACGGCCGAGCGGCGTGAAGCCCTGCGCCATGAGCCGTTTACCACGGTTCAGGGCCATGATCCCGAAGACGATGGCCAGGATGCTCGGCGCAAGAAGCGGGTCGATGACGACCGCGACGATCCCCCACACCAGCGAACGCACAGCCAGCGAGCGCTGCTGAGGGACCAGCAGATTGGTGGCGCTCCAGGAGTCATTCGCCACTCCATAGGCTCCCGAGGGATGCGGCTGCACGTGGTGCGTCCAGTCACGACCGCTCCACCAGCGGGCGTGGCCCGGCGCCATCGGATCGGCGTACCAGCCCGGCGCGACGCTGACAGGGACGGTGGCGGGGATGGCGACGGGCGATGGGAGGGTCACGGGGCGGCGTGCGTGACGAGGCGCAGCGCCACGATCCATCCAACTGTCATCAGGATGCCGATGGACCCGAACACGACCCCGAGCACGGCCTTGCGGCGGTCGTCGAGCTCGTAGCCGAGGCTCTCGAGCCTGCGGTGACGGCGGAGCGCCATGATGCCGAAGACGAACGACAGCACGGTGGGAGCCATCAGGATGTTGGCGACAAGCGCGACGATGCCCCAGCGGAGCGAGAGAACGGCCCACCGGCTGCCAGACGGGACGAATCGGCTCTCGGCGACCCAGGCCTCCTCGGGCGGCGGGCCCATCGGAAGAGCCTGAACGTGCGTGGTCCACTCCTCGCCGTCCCACCAGCGCGCCTGACGCCCGCCTGTCGGATCGGAATACCACCCGGCCGCTGCAGGACCCGGCGCGCCACGGAGCGCAGAAATTGACGACATTGCGTAACCCCCCAGTTCAGCAAGTCACCTCATCATCCCCGAACAGGGGCGATGCGCGCGCCCCCCGAAGGGGTGTGGGGGCTGGCTACGCTGATCGTATGGCCGACTACTTCGTAGGAATGGCAGGCTGGACGTACGAGCCCTGGCGTGGCGAGTTCTACCCGAAAGGGCTCAGGCACGCCGACGAACTCGAGTACGCGTCGACGCACGTCAACTCGATCGAACTCAACGGGTCGTTCTACTCTTTGCAGAAGCCGACGAGCTGGCGGAAGTGGCGCGACAGCACGCCGGCCGACTTCGTCTTCTCGGTCAAGGCTCCGCGATTCATCACGCATATTCGACGCCTGGATGACGTGGCCGAACCCGTGGCCAACTTCTTCGCGTCGGGCATCCTGGCCCTCGGCGTCAAGCTCGGGCCGATCCTCTGGCAGCTGCCGCCCAACCTCGACTTCGACCCCGAGAAGCTGGAGACCTTCCTCAAGCTGCTGCCGCACACGACCACACAGGCCGTCGAGGTCGCGAAGGGCCGAGGCGAGCGGATGACCGGCAAGGAGTACCTCGAGACCGACGACGAACGTCAGGTGCGTCACGCGATCGAGGTGCGCAACTTCAGCTTCGACGACCCGGAGTTCGCCGCTCTCCTCGAGCGGTACGGGGTGGCCACGGTGCTCGGCGATTCCGTGGAACGCTGGCCGAAGCTCGACTGGGTCACCACCGACTTCGCCTACGCGCGGCTGCACGGCGACCGGGAGCTGTACACCTCCGGATACGACCAGGAGGGATTCGACACCTGGGAGGAGTGGACGCGCGACCACCTGGACCACGACCGCGACGCCTACGTCTACTTCGACAACGACCACAAGACGCGGTCCCCGTTTGACGCGATGGAACTCCTGGAGCGGATGCGTGCTTGACCGCTGGTCGAGCCCGTCGAGACCCCTCGCTGGTCGAGCGTGTCGAGACCAGTCGCTGGTCGAGCGTGTCGAGACCAGTTGATCGGACTGCTGATCTCGACAGGCTCGATCAGCGGATCGCTCGATCAGCGAGAGCGGGTCAGTCGTCTTCCTTGTCCCACTCGGC
>JALYHS010000529.1 GCA_030776385.1 Actinomycetota bacterium | reverse complement strand
TCCCTGCTCGCCGGCCACCGAGGAGAACCGCTGGATGACCTCGCTGGTCGCGCCCGGCTGGAAGACTGCCGCGCGGGTGAAGCGCGAGACGTCTTCGGTCACGATGAAATCGCCGAAAGCGCCGCCGCCCTTCGCGTGCGGGTTGCGCTCCGGCACTCGCTCGCGGTTGAACGAGGCCAGCTTCTCGACGAGCACGTGGTCGTGCAGCGCGGTCACCCCGTCAGGGCCTGTCGTCAGCGAGTGCGCGTCGCTCGCAATCGGAGCCCCGCTCTGCGTCGTGGTGAAGTCGTCTGACATGTTTCTCCCTTGAGTTGATGGTGATGTGGACAAGATGAGCGGGTCGGCCCTCAGGAGGCGAACTCGCGGGTCGTGCCGGTGCGGCAGTCTCGGCAGAGCCCCCAGAAGGTGACCTCTGCGCCCTCCACCTCGAAGCCGGAATCATCGGACGGGCACAGGCATGGTGCGCTCCCGATGACGCACGCAACGTCTTCCACGAGGCCGCAGGACCGGCAGACGAGGTGGTGGTGGTTGTCGCCGACGCGCGTCTCGAAGCGCGCCGCGGATCGCGCCGGTTCGATCCGGCGCACGAGGCCGGCGACGGTGAGGTCGCCAAGCACC
The DNA here is from genome assembly GCA_030776385.1 of Actinomycetota bacterium. Taxonomy (GTDB): domain Bacteria; phylum Actinomycetota; class Actinomycetes; order Actinomycetales; family Microbacteriaceae; genus Lysinimonas. The sequence goes on along the minus strand of JALYHS010000529.1, from coordinate 1,640 downwards.
TTGTGAACCGAGGGTGGAGTGAGCGAGGGATGACTCCCCCGCAGCGAGACCGCGATCGTCTCGGCGGCCGAGTGCGGCAGGCGATCGACGGCGTCCAGCACCGCGACGCGCGATGACGTCACCCGCAAGCCGGCTCGACGCAGGCGCGATCCGACTTCGAGAGCGTCCATAGCTTCAGCTTATCATGAACGAGTTTCTGTTATGAATCATTCACAATAGGCGTGGAGATGCCTCTCGTCCCCGCTCGGGCGCCCAGGCCGTGCGCGGTACTGTGTGCCATGGCCAGCCGCGGCATCATTCGGGTGCTCCGCTCTGCGCGCTTCCGAATCCTGACCTCAATCCTCCTGGCGTGCGCCCTGGGAATGACTGTCGCGGGCGTCGCCACCTACCTGATTCAGCGCGAGCGGGTGCTCGCCGGAATCGATACGCGGCTCGAGCTGACGGTCCAGGGCTTGCAGTCCATCGCCGACGGTTCGGCCGATGCGCCCGCTCCGACGACGGTCGACAGCTTCCTCAACGAGGCCATGCGGCGGGTGCTGCCCGATCACAACGAGAGCATCCTCGGCTTCCTCGACGGCGCGCCCACGTATGTACCCTCATCAAACATTCCCTTCCGATTGGACAGCGATCCGGCCTTCGTCGCGCTGGTGCTCCGCGAAGCGAACTCCGACCACGCGGTGCGCGGCACCACCGACGCCAAGTGGGGGACGCTCCGGTACGTGATCATCCCCGTCGCCATCAAGAACGACCCGCACACCGGGCTCTACGTCTCGGCGTACGACATCGACAATGAGGTGGCGGAGGTCTCCCAGGCCTTCGCGAGTTACGCGGTCATCGCCCTGGGCGCGCTCGTCGTGGTGGGGCTGGTCGGATGGTTCGTGGCCGGCCGACTGCTCCGTCCAATCCGCCTGCTGCAGCGAGCCGCCTCATCCGCCTCGCAGAACGCGCTCTCGGAGCGCATCCCCGTTACCGGGAATGACGACGTCTCGGTACTTGCCACCACCTTCAACGAGATGCTGGATCGGCTCGAGCTGTCGTTCGCTGCCCAGAGGCGGCTGCTCGACGACGTCAGTCACGAGCTGCGCACCCCGATCACCATCGTGCGTGGGCACCTCGAACTGCTCGACCCGCACGACGCCGACGAGGTGGGGGCGACCCGTGATCTCTCCCTCGACGAGTTGGACAGGATGCGAGTGCTCGTCGACGACATCGCGCTTCTCGCGAAGACCAACGCGCCGGGCTTCCTGCGGGTCGTCGACGTCGAGCTGGGCGACCTGGCGGATTCCGTGCTCGCGAAAGCGCAGGCGCTCGCCCCCGACCGCGAGTGGAGGCTGGTCGCCCGCGCCGAGGACTCGGCGCGCCTCGATCCGGTCCGGGTGACGCAGGCCTGGCTGCAGCTCGCCGAAAACGCGGTCAAGTACTCCCCCGCCGGCTCCCCGATCGAGCTCGGCAGTGCGATCCGGCCCGGCAGTCGGACGGTCGGATTCTGGGTGCGCGATCATGGAAGAGGGATTCCCGAAGCGCATCTGGGGCGCATCTTCGAACGGTTCGCCCGCGTGCAGGTCGGCCGCGGCGTCGAGGGCTCAGGACTCGGTCTCTCGATCGTCGCAGCCATCGCGGCCCGCCACGGGGGTCGAGCC
>JALYHS010000528.1 GCA_030776385.1 Actinomycetota bacterium | reverse complement strand
GCACTGACCGCTTGACGTCCGTCGCTCGACGTGACTAACTGGAATACCCCCAGGGGGTACCAAGGAGCGTGACGTGAATATCTTGGCGGCAGTCGGCAACGCACTCGCCACCGCGGGTTCGATGGGGTGGCAGATCCTCTGGCCGCTCATCCTCGGTTTCGCGCTGTCCGGGGTCATCCAGGCCGTGGTTCGCAAGGAACGGATCGTCGCCCTGATGCGTGACGACTCGCCGCGCTCGCTGTCGATCGCCGCGATCCTCGGGGCAGCGTCCTCGTCGTGCTCATACGCGGCGGTCGCCCTCGCCCGCGCGCTGATCCGAAAGGGCGCCAACTTCACGGCCGCGATGGCGTTCGAGATCGCGTCGACGAACCTCGTGCTCGAGCTCGGGCTGATCCTCGCCTTCGTGATGGGGTGGCAGTTCACGCTGGCCGAGTTCATCGGCGGGCCTTTCATCATCCTGTTCATTGCTCTCGGCTTCCGGATCTGGATGCGGGGCAAGATCGTGGATGCCGCCCGCGAGCAAGCCGACAAAGGACTCGCCGGCTCGATGGAGGGTCACGCCTCGATGGACATGTCGGTCGCCGGAGAGGGCAGCTTCTGGAAGCGACTGTTCTCCCGCGCCGGAATCACCTCCGTGTCGCAGTACTTCGTCATGGACTGGGCGGCCGTCCTCCGCGACATCGTCATCGGATTACTGATCGCCGGCGCCTTCGCAGCCTGGGTCCCTAAACAGTGGCTCCAGGCCATCTTCTTCTCCAATGACCCGACGCTGGCCTTCATCCTGGGCCCACTGATCGGACCGCTGATCGCGGTCGTGAGCTTTGTCTGCTCCGTCGGCAACGTGCCGCTCGCTGCGGTGCTGTGGAACGGCGGCATCAGCTTCGGCGGCGTGGTCAGCTTCATCTTCGCCGACCTCATCATCATCCCGATCATCCTGATCTACCGGAAGTACTACGGCACTCGCGCCGCGCTGCGGATCACCCTGATCTTCTACGGAGCCATGGCCCTCGCCGGCTACGTCGTCGAGCTGATCTTCACCCCGCTGCACCTGGTGCCCACCAACCGACACCTCTCAATCGTCGATGCCGGCGTCAGCTGGAACTACACCACTTGGCTCAACATCGCCTTCATCCTGATCGGTCTGATTCTGCTGATCGTGTTCTTCCGCAGCGGATCCGGCACCATGCTCAACATGATGGGCGGCTCACCCGACGCCTCGCATGATCATGACTCGCACGACCACACTGCCCACGAGCACCACCACCCAGACGACTCGCCGGAGCGTCACGTACATTGAGCGACATGACTGATGGAGAGCGGGCCGCCGTCGGCCTCTCTCGATTCGTCGCGCCTCGGCGCCGTCTGCTGATCACGCTCGTCGCCGTTCCCTCGATCTTGATCGGCCTGCTCGCCATGCACTTCCTCGCCGGTGCCGACGAGGTGGCGTCCACCTCGATGGGCATGTCAGCGAGTGCAGTCTCCACGGTGACGTCCGCAATGACCGACGTCGCCGGCAGCGACTGCGCAGACGCCTGCCTCACGTCGCACGACATGACGATGTCGATGGCCTGCGTTCTCGCTCTGCTGGTGACCGTCATCATCCTGACTTTGCTACTGATATTCGCTCGCCGCGATCCAGAACTGCTGAACAGGCTGCTCTCGCAGTGGCGGGCACGGATCGCGTCGCTCCCGCCACCCCTTCCACCCTCACTTCACGTTCTCTCGATCAGTCGGATTTGATTCGCCGCGTACTGGCCTGCCCCGTTCACGCATTCGCGCCTTCGCGCGCTCGAATCATCACTCCACTCACTGCTTTCGAAAAGAGAAATGTCATGAAACTCCGCACCCTCGCGCTCGCTTCGAGCGCCCTCGTCATCGCCCTCGCGCTCGCTGGCTGCTCCAGTTCCCAGAACGGCATGGGCATGGGCAGCGACAGCGGCCGGTCATCCACCCCGTCATCGGCGTCTAGCTTCAACGATCCGGACATCGCGTTCGCGACGCAGATGATCCCGCACCACGAGCAGGCCGTCGAGATGGCCGACCTCATCCTCGCCAAAACGGGAGTAGATTCTCGCGTCACTGACCTGGCGAAGAAGATCAAGGCCGCGCAGGAGCCCGAGATTGTCATCATGACCGACTGGCTGACGTCATGGGGCCAGCCGTCGCCAATGCCGATGGACGGGATGACCATGAACGGGATGATGTCGCAGGACGACATGGACGCCTTGAAGAATGGATCCGGACTTGACTCGTCGAAGCTGTTCTTGCAGCAGATGATCCAGCACCACCAGGGCGCTCTCGACATGGCCAAGGAGGAGCTCACGACGGGCAAGAACGCGGAGGCCCTGGCTCTGGCAAAGAGGATCGTGACCAACCAGACCGATGAAATCGCGACGATGAAGAGTCTGCTCACGTCCTTCTGATGGGCGGGGTGGGGTTCCGACCGGGGCCCCACCCCCTCGCCCCTTACTCACCGCGCCACGTCACGCCGGCGGGACTTTGGCCTCTGGGGCTCCCCTGTCATCAGCGCGACTCTGAGTGTGGCGAGGGAACACATCTCTCGACGGATTGGAGACATTCCCATGATGTGGGGTAACTACGCAATGGGATTTTGGGGCTGGGGTATCGGCGCGGTAGTCATTGTCGGGCTGGTGATTGCGGGGATATTCCTCGTTCGATACGCAACCGCGCAGCGTGTCCAAGCGCCGACTGTGGCCAACGTGGTGGTCAGCACGCCTCGGCAGATTCTGGATAGTCGACTCGCGAAGGGCGAACTCTCGGTCAAGGACTATCAGGACCGCCTCGCCGCGCTCGATTCCCCTCGCGGCTGATTCGTCACGTGCACGTGACGACCGGCACGAGGTCGGGGGAAGCTGACGATCAGAGAGATGCCAAGGCCAGGGTCCGGGCGACGGTTTCGCAATAGATTGATGTCTACGGAGTGCCGGGAAGTCTGGTCGGCGATCTGATCGCTGATGCCCCGGGAGTCTCATGTCTGATGATGTTGCATTCGCGCTTGTCGTCCTCACCATTGCTGCAGTGATCTTGGCGGGCACCTTTTCCAATCGGGTGACCGCCTTTCTGCGCATCCCGGCACCTGCCCTGTTCCTCCTCGTCGCGGCGGTCGTCGCCCTGTCGTTCCCGGCACTCGGCCCGGCCGCGCGACAGATCGACCAACGGATCGTCTCGATCGCCCTGGTCCTGATTCTGTTCGACGGCGGCATGCATATCGGTTGGCGCCGATTCCGGGCAGCGGCGGGAGCGATCGCCTGGATCGGGATCGCCGGCACGGCCGTGACGGCGGCGGCGGTCGCCGTGGCAGCCCACCTGCTCCTGGGCTTTGATTGGCAGGTGGCCTTGCTGCTCGGCGCCGCGCTAGCGCCGACCGATCCCGCCGTCGTGTTCTCGGTACTCGGCCGGCGCGAGATATCCGGCCGGTCGGGAACAATCCTCGAGGGCGAGTCGGGCGCCAACGATCCCGTCGGGATCGCGCTGCTGGTCAGTCTGCTCTCCGCCGGGACGGTGGCGGGCGCCTCCGCCGGCTCTCCACTACTCGCTGGGCTCGGCGAGTTTGTCCTCCAGATGCTTGTCGGCGCGATTGTCGGAATCGCCGGTGGCCTCGGACTGCGGTGGGCGATGCGTCGCCTGCGACTTCCCACCGGGGCGCTCACCGCTGTGTTCATCGTTGCCGCAGCCGTCTTCGTCTACGCGGGCGGGGCCGCCCTGCAGGGTTCTGGCTTCCTCGCTGTGTTCATCGCGGGGATCCTGATCGGTGACGTGCGTGCCCCGTTCCGTCGCGACGTGGATACCTTCACCGCCGGACTCGCCAGCCTCGCCGAGATCGTCGCCTTCGTGCTCCTTGGGCTGAGTGTGCAGTTGCGCGACGTGTTCGAGCCATCTACCTTAATTGCCGGATTGGCGATTGCAGCGCTACTGATCTTCGTTATCCGGCCGGTGCTGGTCGGCGTTCTTTCCCTCCCGATCCGCGTGAACCGCGGTGAACGCATCTTCATCCTCTGGGCGGGGCTCAAGGGTGCCGTGCCGATCTTGCTGGGGATCTTCATCCTCAACGCGAACATCGCCAATGGCGACACCATTTTCGCAATCATCTTCGTCGTCGTTCTCGTCTCGGTACTGCTTCAGGGCGGTCTGGTTCCCCTGTTTGCGCGTGTGCTTCGCGTGCCCATGCGACTAGTCGAGGCTCGACCGTGGACCGTCGACGTTCGATTCGCCGAGGAACCCGACGGACTGGAGCGTCACGTGGTGGACACAGGGTCACCCGCCGACGGCCGCACGATCGCCGACCTGTCAGTCGGCGACCGCTCCTGGATCAGCGTGGTCAGCCGCAACGGACGCAACCTCCCCGTCCGCAACGACACAACGCTCCGGGCGGGCGACGTCGTCCTCGCGCAGGTCGATCCAGACCACGACGTCGCGGAGCTCTTCACTCGACCGTGAGTGAGAACCCTCGTATGCGAGATTCCGACTGCCGCACCGACTGAGGTTCAGGCGAGGCTGAGGAACCGTCGCTCGAGTTCCTTCGCATCCATCTGGTCGTGCTCGCCACCGTCGACGCAGTCGCGCATCGCGTTGGAGATGATCGCGAAGCCGGCGCGATCGAGTGCCTTCGAGACGGCGGAGAGCTGGGTCAGGATGTCGCGGCAATTCGCTTCCGGCTCGATCGCGCCGATCAGGGCGTGCAGCTGGCCTTCGGCCCGTTTGAGCCGGTTGACGATCGACTTCATCGCCTCGGGGTCATGGGATGTCCTGCCGGTCACGTCGTGCACCTCATTTCACTTTCTCCGCCATGCCGTCATGCCTCCGCGCACGGTGACCGCGTTCCACCCGTTACTCCGGAGCGTCCGGGCTGCCCGAGCAGAGCGCATCCCCGAATGGCAGATAGTGACGACGGAGTCGGACTTCCTCAGTCGCCCGAGGGACCTGTCGAGCGTGTCGAGCGGGATGTGGAGCGCGCCAGTGACGTGATCTGACTTCCACTCCTTCACCGTGCGGACATCGACCAGCTGCCATCCTTCGGCCAGCAATTCGCGTGCCCGTTGGACGGAGACGCTGTTGCGCCGGAAGAGACTCATCGTCCGGCCTCCCTGGTCGTGGCGAGTTGTTCCACGATGGTGCACTTCATGATGCGGGTCCTTTCTCGAACACGCACAGCATACCCCTGGGGGTATAGTTATTGCACAAGGAGCACACCATGAGAACGGTCATCGTCGGCGGCGTCGCGGGAGGAATGTCGGCTGCGACCCGTTTGCGGAGGCTCGACGAGGACGCGGACATCGTCGTGTTCGAACGTGGCCCGTACGTCTCGTTCGCCAACTGTGGGTTGCCCTACTTCGTCGGCGGCGTGATCGCTGAGCGGGACGACCTCCTGCTGCAGACACCGGACACCCTTGCCGCTCGTTTCCGTCTCGATGTGCGGGTTCTCCACGACGTCACCTCAATCGACCGCGTCGCGAAAGTCGCAGAGGTCCGGAACGTGGCGACCGGAGAGATCCGGCCCGAGCCCTACGACTCGCTCGTCCTCGCGACCGGGGCCACCGCCCGCGAACTCCGCGGGGCGGATCGGCGCACCTTCACCCTGCGGACCGTCGACGACGTCGATGGCATCACAGCTCTGATCGAGCTGGCTCCGAAGTCCCCGTCGGCCGTGGTCGTGGGCGGCGGCTTCATCGGGCTCGAAGCCGTCGACAACCTGGTTCGCCGCGGCATCCGTACCTCGCTGGTCCATCGCGGTCCTCGTCTGTTCGGCCACCTCGACCCAGAGCTGTCCTCCCTCGTGCTCGACGAACTGATCGCGAACGCGGTCGACGTCCACCTGAGTTCGACGATTGCGCGTATCGACGCTTCGACCGTCACGCTGGCAGACGGCACGATACTGGCTGCCGATCTCATCATCGACGCGGCTGGTGTCACTCCCGACGTCGGGTTGGCTGTGGCGGCCGGGCTGGCCCTCGGACCGGCCGGTGGAATCCGAGTCGACCGGGATCAACGCACGAGCGACCCCGCGATCTTCGCGGTTGGAGACGGTGTCGAGAAGGTCGACGCGGTCGACGGATCGTCCGGACTCGTGACGATGGCGGGGTTGGCCAACCGACACGGCAGGGCTGCCGCCGACGCGATCGCCGGACGGCCACACCCGAGCCATCCGGCTCTCGGGACATCCGTCATCGGAGTGTTCTCGAAAACCGTCGCGACGGTCGGGTGGTCGGAGACGCGGCTGCGTATGGCCGGACGAGCGTTCCGCACCATCCACACGCACCCTTCCTCGCACGCGACCTACTACCCCGGCGCCGCTCAGATGGCGATCAAGGTCCTCATCGATCCGCGCGACGATGCGATCCTGGGCGCCCAGATCGTTGGAGGCGAGGGGGTCGACAAACGGATCGACGTGATCGCAACGGCGATGAGCGCAGGCCTCACCGCGTCGGCGCTCCAGGATCTGGAGCTCGCCTACGCACCCCAATATGGCTCGGCGAAGGACCCGATCAACATGCTCGGGTACGTCGCCGAGAACCTCGCCGCATTCCCCGCATCGACCATCCAATGGCACGAGCTCGACGACGCGCTGGCTTGCGGCGACCACCTTATCGATGTGCGAAGCCCGGACGAGTTCGCCGCCGGCCACATCCCGGCCGCCGTCAACATCCCTCTTGAGCGGTTGCGGGACCGACACCATGAGATCGAAGGCGACCTCATCGTGCACTGCCAGGTCGGGCAGCGCGGCCACACCGCCACCCGGATGCTGACCCAACTCGGTCGCCAGGTGCGCAACCTCGACGGCGGCTATCTGACCTGGAAGGCCGGCGCGCGGCCCTGACCGCCGCGACGAACATGGAGTACCGGATCTGCTCGTCCTCGGCGCTCTGCTTGCTGGCCCGCTCGCAGGCAAGCCGCTCTAGGGACCCAAGTTCCGCGCGTCGTTCGCCGCGGAGGCCTAGAGCTATCGGCGCTGGTCCGCGAGCTCGCGCAGCTTCTCCGAGCCTCTCGGATCCGTCTGCTGCCGACCCCGGCCGTCCCGATACGGGCTGAGTTCCGGTTCGGGGTGCCGGCGGGTCTGGACGATGAAGAGCACGATCCCGATGGCGATCGCCACGAACGAGGCCCAGATGTTCGCGGGGATGCCGAACAGTTGGTCGCTGGTCGGGTCGATCCGGATCGCCTCCAGCCAGCTGCGTCCCAGGCCGTACCAGATGAAGTACAGCGCAATGGTGCGCCCCCACCGCAGCCGGAAGCGCCGCTCGAGCACGAGGATGATCCCCACCCCGACCAGGTTCCAGACGATCTCATACAGGAACAGCGGGTGGAACAGGGTCCCGGCGGGGAGGTTCTTCGGGAACATCGTGTCCGTCGGGAGGATCTGCAACCCCCACGGGAGCGTCGTCGGGAGACCGAACAGCTCGTGGTTGAAGTAATTGCCGAAACGCCCCAGCGACTGCGCGACCAGCATGCCCGGCGCCAGGGCATCCGCGAATGACAGGAACCGGATACCCTTGCGGCGACACCCGATCAGGATGCCGACCGAGCCGCCGATCATCGCCCCGTACAGGGCATTGCCGCCATCCCAGATCGCGAACACATTCCAGAGATTCGCACCCCGATAGAAGTAATCGCCCCCGTGCGTGAAGACGTGATAGAACCGGGCACCGATGATCCCGAGCGGGATGATCCAGATCGCGATATCAACGACGACACCCTTCTCGGCCCCACGTGCGGTTAATCGACGGGACGCGATGGTCACCGCCGCGACGATCCCCACCAGGATGCACAGCGCATAGGTGTGAATGGTGAGCGGACCGAGATGGAACTGAGCCCACGCCGGTGGAGGGCTCGGAATGCTGAGGGGGAGGGACACGTGGCTCCTTCGCGATGGGATCTCTGTCGCCACCGTCCATAACGTTAGACCGCGCGGACGCTCCCGTTCTAGCCGTTGCCCTTCTTCCCGTTTCCGTTCCCATGGCCGTGACCGTTGCCGGGAGCCTGGATGGTCGGTGAGGGTGACGTCGACGCGAGGGTCGGGGTCGAAGTCGGTGTCGTCGATCCGCTCGAGGGAGTGCCTCCGGTCGGGGAAGCGCTTCCGGTCGGCAGGTGAGAAAAGGCGACCGCTGCCAGGATGAGCGCGCCAGCGACGATGGCGACAGCCAGAACCACCCGGCGTCGCGAGTGGGTGGCACCTTCGGCGCCGGAAGACGGAGTCGTTGAGGCGACCGGCAACAACAGGGTCGGAGGCAGCATCCGCTCTGTCCGCGCGATTGCGTCGGTCTGCCCGAGCTCGATGGCCATCGCCTCAGTCGCAGGGGTCACATCCAATGGAACCGGCCCGACGGTCTGAGAAGCGAACTCGCCGGACCGGAGTGCGGCCTCGAGGGCTGAGGGGCGCAGGGCCGGGTCCCGTGCGGTCATGGCGGAGAGCAGCGCCGTCCATTCCGTGGGCAGCCCGACGGGAAGGACAGGATCTCGGGTCAGGCGTGCAATGAGGCTCTCCGATGCTGTCCCGGGGAAAGCAGCCCGCCCGCTGAGGCACTCGATGGCCACGAGGCCGAGCGAGTAGACATCCGACGCGGAGGTCGCTGATTCCCCGTTCACCTGCTCAGGGCTCGTGTACGCCGCAGTCCCGATCATCGTTCCTGTCCTCGTAACTCTGTCGGATCCGAGCAGGTGCGCGATCCCGAAATCCGCGAGCTTCGACCGCAGGAAGAGCGGCGGCAGTTCTGAGCGTTCGATGAGGATGTTGCCGGGTTTCAGATCACGGTGGATGATGCCCCGCGCGTGCACTGATCCGAGGGCCTCGCCGATCTGCGCGATCACGAGCGCAGCCAGCGACGCCGATGGACCCTGCGCGGTGAGGTGCTGCTGCAGGTTGCTCCCAGACACATATTCCATGACCAGATAGCTCACCCCGTCGCCGGATGTCGGCTCGAGATGGGCATCGTGCACAGTCACCAGGTGGGGATGGTTGAGTTGGGAGAGGAGTCGCACTTCGGACTCCCAGCGAAGATCGTCGCCGTCTTCGCCGTGCTGGAAAATCTTGATCGCCACCGGCCGATGAAGCTGGATGTCGAATCCTCGGTAGACGGTCGCCATTCCACCACGGCCGATCAGCTCATCGACCCGGTAGCGATCGCCGAGAAGTCGGCCGACTCGTGAATCCTCCGCCAACTCTTCGCCTCCTCGATGTTGCCCGACGCTCGAGCCTACGTGCCTCTCGAAGACGGCTAAGGTTTCGGGGCGGTACCGCCATGCGGGGACGTGGCCGGTTGACCGCTCGCCCCGCTGTTGGGATGCGGTGCGTCGGACTTGGCGTTTGAGCCGGAGTTCCCCTTCGAGCCGGAGCTCCCGGGGTGGTCGCTCGGATCTGGATGGTTTGTCGCTCCTGGATGGTCGGCGGAGCCGGGGTGGCCCGCGCTGGAGGTCTCTGTCGACTTGGGAGCGGGCTTGGGAGCGGAAGGCTCAGAGCTCGTCGTGCTGGAAACCGTTGGTTTCCCGGGGATCAGAACTCCGACGACGGCCTGGATCGCGCGTCCTGTTGCGTTGCGGACCTCGGGATTCGCGGCGGCGGTGGTCGCTCCCGCCGCGAGCGTGCCGACGACGACCACCGTGGTGATGATGGTGCGCCGTCGATGTCCATGCGAACGCCGCGGAGTGGAGACCAAGAGCGCGGCGAGTTCGGGGGACGGCATGGGGCGGACTGAAGTTGCGGTGTCCTGAAGTTGGTGGAGGAAGCCGCGAAGTGCGACCTCGTCGGCCATGTCGTTCTCGATCAGAAGTTCGCCGATCGTGTCAGTCATGCCCCGCTCCTCCGCTGAGGGAACTGCGGAGAGACTCGAGGGCTCGGCGTTGAAGCTGTTTGATCGCGCCGATGCTCTTCTGCATGACTGCGGCCGTCTCCTCGAGCGAGAGTCCCGCGATCACCCGCAGGCTGACGGCTTCTCGCTGGTCCTCACCGAGGTTGTGCAGAATGGCCAGGACGCCGTGGCCGAGATTCTCCATCGCGATGTCTTCTGCCGACGGCGAGCGACGAAGGTCTGACCCGGGGTCGTAGGGCACCGGCTGGGGACGGATGGAGCGGGAACGATGGTAATCGACGATCCGCGCATGCGCGATGGAGAAGGTCAAGGTGCGCACGCCGTCATCGTCTCCTGTGATGCGATCGAAGTTCTGGTGAAGGGCGAGAAAGACATCGTTGGTGACGGCCTCGGGATCGTCGACACCGTGAGAGCGCAGATAGCCGAGCACTCGCGGCGAGAGCTCCCGGTAGGCAGCGGTGAAGCGTTCCGCGGGCATTTGCCCTCGGGGGCGTTTCGGCTCGTCAGCCACCAACCGGACTTCTTTCCTGACAGGGATCCGAGCGAGCCGTTACTGCCGGGCCGCCCCGATCGCGGACCCACCAGGATCAGGCTGGCACAGTCCGCATGGCGCATGGTGTCAGTGGCCGTGGGAATCCGATGAGCCGTGGCCCTTCTCGGTCCCGGCCTGACCGTGAGTGATCGGAGCGGCCGGCGCGGGGGTTGGAGTCTGGCCACGGTGGTGAGCCGTGAGGATCGGAGCGCAGTAGTCGGCAATGCTGCCGGCGGACTGAGATGCCTTCAGGAGTGCGGCGTACGCCACGGAGGTGTTGTGAAGACCGCCCGCCGTGTACGCGGTGCACAGACCGAACGCGGCCGGACCCGAGGCGTCCGGTCCCTTCGCCGCGGTCGGCGAAGCCATTGGTGTCGGTGTCTCGGTCGGGTCATCACTCGACGCGGGCGTTGCTGTCTCCGTGTCATCGGGCGATGAAGTGGCGGACGGCTCGCCCGTCTGTACCGTCGCTTGGCTGTCGAATGACGGGTCGCCGGCGGCGGCGACAGCAGTGCCGCCCCCGATCGCGACGAGTGAGAGCGCCGCGATTGCGACCTTTGTGCCGAATGCCGTGGCCATAAGAGCCATGGGGAACCTCCAGGATCGTGAGACGTGTTCGAGCGCCCTGCCC
>JALYHS010000527.1 GCA_030776385.1 Actinomycetota bacterium | reverse complement strand
CCGCACGCGGCAGATGAGTTCGCGCGTTGGGCTCGGCTGATCGCGGCGGAGGTGGTGTCCGACTTTGCGTCCCTCGCCCGCGACGGCGCGGGGTCGGGCGTCGACGAGCCGCGTCGCCAGTCAGCGGTCGATCGACTGGGGCTGACCGACTCGGGAGCGGATCCCCGGCTCCGACACATCACGGACATGGCGCGTCTGGCGTTCGGGACCCGGACGGCGCTCTTCACGGTTCTTGACCGCGACATCCAGCTGCACGCAGCCCGGTCCGGGATCGACGTGACTCGGATTGCGAGGGGCGACTCCTTCTGCCAGTACACCATCCTGGAACGCGGCGGAATGATCGTCGAGGATGCCCTGAACGATGACAGATTCCGCGAGAATCCGCTGGTCACGGGCGAGCCACATATCCGCTTCTACGCGGGCTTCCCCGTTGACTCCCCGGACGGCGAGCGCGTCGGAGCGCTGTGCATCTTCGACTCATCTCCTCGGCGCGCCGACCAAGTCGACACGTCGTTGCTGCGGGAGCTGGCACACCTCGTCCAGCGTGAGCTCTGGCGCTACCTTCCCGAGACCGCAGCACCCGACTCGCGCCTTCGTCTCCTGGCGCGATCGTGGACTCTACCTCGCCCTGCCCCGCTCCATCGAGTATTGAGGATCGAAACCGATGGCTCCTGACGATACCGTTGCTGCCCTGCGGGCGTCCGAGGCACTCCTCGCAGCAGCCCTCGACTCCGTTTCCGAGGGATCCCTGGTAACGGATGCCAACCGGCGAATCATTTACTGCAATCGCACCTTCACGTCCATGACCGGCTTCGGCATCGCCGACTTGCTCGGTGAGAACTGCCGAATCCTGCAGGGACCGGATACCGATTCGGCGGTCTTGGCGGAGATCCGTCACGCATTGAACTCCGGTATGGACTTTTCCGGACGACTGCTGAACTACCGCCGCGACGGTACGGAGTTCTGGAACCAACTCACGATCAGCCCGATCCGCGATGTGCGGGGCGCGATCACCAACTTCGTCAGTGTGCAGCGCGATGTCACCAGTGAGGTCAAACTCGAGAGGGACCTCCGTCGGCAGGCAGGTCGTGACGCGTTGACCGGCCTCCCGCTGCGAAGTGTCATCTTCTCGAACCTGAAAGATTCCATCGACGAAGCGCGGGCCACGGGCACGGTGGTATCCCTCGGCGTGATCGACATCAACGGCTTCACCGCGATCAATCACGAGTTCGGACACAACCTCGGCGATCGCATACTGCGAGAGTTCGCCGACCGCCTGAAGTCTCGAACCCGGGTAACCGACACCCTCGGCCGGTTGGGCGGGGGCCAATTCCTGGTCGTTGTTCGTGGTCTCGACGAGCGTCTCGGCGCAGGCCATCTGCGGGGAATCATCGAGCGTCTGCTCGGCGCCGGCATTGAGCCGGTATCGCTGTCCGACAGCCACCGGATTCCGGTGGGCCTGAGCTACGGGCTCTCGCTGTGGCCGGCCGACGCACAGGACGGCGACGGCTTGCTGCGCGTCGCAGAGACTTCGCTTCACCATGCGAAGAATCCCAGCTTGTTACCTGTCGAAGGAGACCCATGACACTGGACATCGCAACCCAGAAGCCCGCAGATCGGACGGCAGTGATCGCCGTCTCGGGGCGGCTCAACGCGATCAATGTGGCGGAACTGAGGTCCGCCGTGGCGAGCGCCGTCGATGAGGGGTGGGTGAGGATCGTACTGGAACTCCGAGGGGTGGAATTCATCGACTCGTCGGGGCTGGGCGGTGTGATCAGCGGCCTGAAGTGCGCGCGCCAGGCGGGCGGCGACCTGCGCCTTGTCGCTCCCACCGCGCAGGTGATGATGATCCTGCACCTGACGAACCTCGACCAGATTCTTTCCGTATATCCCACCATCGAGGCGGCGTGCGCTGATGATGTCGCCTAATCCCACGATCGTCGTCGTGCTCGAGGGATCCATTTCCTCGATCAACCAGGTTCATGAGGGACTCGCGGAGCTGTGGCGGCGGCACCCTCGGATCAGCGGCGCCGACCGGATGGCGTTCGAAACAGCGCTCATCGAGCTGGCAACCAATGTCATTCGCCATTCGCTTCGGGCCGAAAGTGCTGACACAGAGCTGCGACTCGCGGTGGGCGTCACGGAGTTGAGTGCGGAGATCATCGACAACGGACCCGAATTCCGCGGCTACCTCGACCACTTCGCGCTGCCCGGGCTCTCCGCCGAGTCGGGTCGCGGCATGGCCGTCATCGACTCACTCATGGACGTCTTCGAGTACACCAGAGTGCCAGCTCAGAACAGCTGGACACCTGCTCAGAACCATTGGAGGATCATCCGCCGACTGACAGTTCCGGTCGGGACGTGAACGCCTTCGGCCTGGGCTCGCCTGCGCTCACTCGGCACTCAAATGTGGTTTCGCTGCTCGTCGCAACCACAACGCTCCTGCTCACCTTGGTGGCGATCGGATCTCGGCCGGACGGCACCGATTGGGCGGTCTGGCGACCTGCCACCGGTGTGGCGGTCGGGGTGGCCGGGTGGTACGCCCAGCACGATGCGTGGCGCATCACGGTCGCCACCGGAATCGGAACTGGCCTCGGGGCCACCATCGCTGGCCGACCGTTGCCGCTCTGCATCGGAGCCGCGGTCGTCGCGGCACTCGAAGCGTGGCTCGGATCCCGAGTACTTCGGGGGCGAACGAACCAAGTCCCCTCCATCTCCAGCTCCGCTGCGCTTCGGCGACTGCTGCTTGCTGCTGGTGTGGTGGGTCTCGTGACGTCGGTCGGGCTCAGCGTCACGGCGGCGGTGGCTTTCGGACCCGACCACGTGATCCCCGCCCTTCTCACCACGACCTCGACCCACATGGCAGGGATGCTGCTGGTCGCGCCCCTCTTTTTCAAGTCACCTCCCGCATCGCGCAGAATCTCCCGCGCCGAGCTCCTGACTCAATGGACGGTTCTAGCCTCGATCGTTGCTCTCACCTTCCGTTTCACGGTTGGTCTCCCGATCGCCTTCCTCGTGCTTCCGCCCATGGTCTGGGGAGCCTCCCGACTGCCATACAGGCAGTTCACGATCCAACTCTTTCTCGCCTCGCTGGCGATTTCTCGACTGACGGCCAACTCTTTCGGACCCTTCGGTGCGGCCGGCATCTCCACAACGACCCGCACCCTGCTCGCCGGATCCTTCAGCCTGACGATCGGGGTGTTGGTCTTCACGATCATCGCGAGTTCCGCGCAGGCGCGCAGAGTTCGGGCGGCGCTCGACGCAAGAGAGGCGATTTACCGTCAATCCGTGGAGGCGTCGGTCATGGGCGTCGGAGCGCTGACCGAGGTCGACGGCACGCTGAGGTTGTCGGATCTGAATCCCACCGGACGAGACATCCTGCACCTGGCTCCCGCCCAGGACATGGCTGTCGTCGACGTGTTCACCGTCGATGACGCGCGGTCATTGGGAAGAGCGGTGGCGAATCTCGCTGCCGAACCCTCTGTGCCGTGGAGCAAGGAACACCTCGAGATGCAGTCCGGGCAGATTCTGGAAGCATCCCTTTTCGCGCTCGCTGGGTCGGCGGACAGCCGCGCCGCCCTGCAGTTCATCGACGTAACCGCGCGTCAGCGTCTCCTCGACGACGACGCCATTGAACGCCGCCGAGCAGTCGACATTCAGGCGGCGCTGGTTCCCGGTGCGCGACTCGTCTTCTCGGGCTTTCAGATCGCCGGCCACTCCGTTGCGTCGAGGGCGATCGGCGGCGACTTCTACGACTGGTACGCCATCGACGGGGGGTTCGCAGTCACTCTCGGCGATGTCATGGGCAAGGGCACCGGCCCCAGCATGGTCGCGGCAGCTCTGAGAACCTCTCTGCGGCTGGAGAGCGGATTCCGTAGCCCGGCCGCCGCCCTTGCGCGGGTCGCTCGGGTAATCGAGGACGAGCTGGACTCGGTATCGACTTTCGCGACGGTCTTTGCGGCTCACGTCACGAACGGCGGTCGAGTGCGCTACGCCAGTGCGGGTCACGGCCTCGCCCTCCTGTGCCACTCCGATGGCTCGCAGACCCAACTGGACTCACGCGGCCTCCCCGTCGGTGTCATGGCAGGGTCTCGTTGGACAAACAATTCAGCCCAGTTGGAACCCGATGACACTCTCGTCGTCTTCAGCGATGGAGTGCTCGATCTGTTCAGCGGGGGCCTCGTGCCGCTCGACGAAATCGGGCAGATGTCTGGAGCCGCTCCATCCAGTGACGCTCTGCTCGAACGGATCTTCAGCTTGGTCGATCCAGACTCACTGGATGATGACGTCACGGTGATCGCCATCCGCCGCTCACCCGGTGGGCCGGGCACTGAGGACTGATCACGTCGCGTCGCTTTCGGACAACTCGAACGAGCTGTTCCTGGTCAGGTCAGCAACGCGTTTGCCGGCGATGAACCGCGAGACGGACACGCGGAGAGCGTTTTGTGCTGCTCTTCGCGACGATGTGCCCACACGTTGCGTGGCCGTTACACGGTCGCACTATTCTCGCGAATAGCTCGACCCCGATCGAGAGGCTCCTGAGGGAGATCTATGTCTGCCGTCCCCGCACGTGCACGCAACGACCGCCTTGTCGTCGCGCTCGGCGTTGTATCCGTTGTGTTGTCGGTCGGCGTCGCCACGGCAGAAGCGCTGCACCTGCTACCCAGCGGTCTGGCTGTCGCGCTGGTGCTGGCTTTCGCATCCGTCGCCATTCGGGTGATGTTCCGCTTGCGGGCGACTAAGTCGTCAGCCCTGTCCAACCCCCAAGTGATGAACGTCGTTTCGCTGATCCTGCTCGGAGTGTCGTTTGCCACGGCGGTGGTCGATATCGGCGTCGCTGCGGTCAATCACCATCTGGTGCCGTTGGGAC
>JALYHS010000526.1 GCA_030776385.1 Actinomycetota bacterium | reverse complement strand
CAACCCCATCGCGTGGGTCAACCCTTCCTGATTGAGTCTCACAGTCATGGCCTTTGCCGCCTATTGATCGAGGCCCGCTGCGTGGTCGGGCACGTATTTGTAGAGTTCACGACCGGGCCTGTCGTAGTCGTCGGCAGCAGGCCGTTCGGGGAGCGTGACCTTCTTGTGCCGAACCTTTTTGTAGGGGATCTGAGTGAGGAGGTGACGAATCACATTGATCCGCGCTGACTTCTTGTCGTCGCTTTCCACCGTCCACCAGGGCGCCTCGGGGAGGTCGGTAACTTTGAACATGTCATCCTTTGCCCGGGAGTAAGCCTCCCACCGGACAATCGATTCCAGGTCCGTCTCGGAGAGCTTCCAACGGCGCATCGGGTCCTTGAGCCGGGATTTGAAACGGCGTTGTTGCTCCTCGTCGGATACGGAGAACCAATACTTGAGCAGGATGATGCCGTCCTCCACGAGCATGCGTTCAAAAGTGGGTACCTGGCGGAGGAACAGCTCGTATTCCCCGGGAGTGCAATAGCCGAGGACGTGTTCAACGCCGGCCCGGTTGTACCAGGACCGGTCGAACAGCACGATCTCCCCCTTGGTCGGGAGTCGCTCGACGTAGCGTTGAAAATACCACTGGCCCCGTTCACGTTCGTTGGGCGTCGGAAGCGCGACAACACGGGCCGAACGCGGATTGAGATACTGCGTGATCCGCTTGATCGCGCCACCTTTGCCTGCAGCGTCACGCCCCTCGAACACGATGACCACACGAGCGCCCGATGCCAAAACCCAGTGCTGAAGGTTGACGAGTTCAACCTGCAAGCGTTTCAGCTCGCGTTCGTAGACCTTCGTGGAGGGACGGACGGCCTTCGGCGCCTTGTCAGCGGGCAATGTTCAATCCTTTTCGAGTTCTGGGAGTGTCGGGGTGGCATCACAGGCGCGCTAGCCGCGCTCGGGCGAATGTGTAGATCCCGAAAGCGATGAGTCCGATTCCGACCCCGATGAGCAGCACCGTGCCGAACGGCAGTGCGGCCAAGCTTTTCAGTGCGCCGTCCAGACCGGTCGCTTGGCTCGGATTGATCGTGATCGCGGCGACCACGAACAGCACTCCGACCACAGCGACTGCAATGCCTTTAGCGATGTACCCCACGGTGCCGAGGATGAGGACGGGGCGCCGTGAGGGGCCGGCCGGCACCGCGATGTCCTCGACGAACTTCTGCCGAACGCCCTTGCTCATCATGTAGACCCCGACGGCGAGAGCGATGATCCCCACAAGACCGATAAGGAATTGGCCACCGGGGAGGGCGAGGATGCCTCCGCTCGCCTGTTGTGTGGAGCTGCTTGCGTTCGATGAGCCGCCGAGCGCGAAGGTGAGAGCGGTCACAGCAAGCGCGATGTAGGCGACAGCCTTGGCAGCGGCGACAAGACTGCGGACCCACCGCTTCTTTGACGCGGACCCGACTCCCATGAACGCCTGGACGATCAGCCAAAGCCCGAGCGCGAAAAGCCCTATGACAGTGAGCCAGAGGAGGAGAATGCCGCCCGGCAGCGCAGCAATTTGGGCAATCGCGCCCGATTGATCCGTCTCGGCGCCCTGCTGCAGCGCCACTCGGATCGCTAGGTAGCCGATCAGTAGATGAACAAGAGCGCTCGCGACGTATCCGAGTCGGGCGAGGATTCCGACCGGGCGGCTTCCGCCGACGGTCGCAGCGATGTTTTGGGATCTTCTTAGTCCGCTCATCGCGGGACCACCTTTCGAATCGGATGCATACTCAACGGCCTCTTCATGTCCCGTCCTTTTGCGGCTGCGAGAGCTCACCGCTGACTCGCTCCCCTGGTGTGCGAACGGTGCGCCGGGTGTCGACCAGGATCAACGTCCCCACGATCACCATCGAGAGTGCGATCGACGCGGTGGTGTCACTGATCCAGTGGTAGCCCAGATAGAGCCGGCTGATGACTTGGGCCGCGATTCCCACCAGGGCCAGCGTTACCGCGACGACAGTGAACCACGTCCGCTGTATTCGACTCGCAAAGAGGAAAGCCAGGATCAACAGAAAGTCCGATGTACCCAGAACATGGCCGGACGGGAACGAAAACGTCCGATCGGGACCAAACAGCATCAGTCCGATCGGCGGACGTGGATGCTTGACGATCGGCCCGAGCACCTGCGCCAGGACGACACCCGTAACCATTCCGCCGAACAGCAGCGCCGGCCGCCATACGTGCCGGGCCGCGATGATCCACACCACCAGGACGACGAAGACCACGATCGGCAGGGCGACAGGACCGAACACGATCGCGAGCACGATCATGAACCCAGTTGTGCTTGTCGACCGTTGCGCATCGAACCAGTTCTCGACCGGTCGATCCAGCAACTCGAAGCCACTGTGGGTCAGCACGCTGACGAGGAGGTAGGCGAACGCGGCGAGGCCGATGACGATAAGCGACGTCGCACCGACATAAAGCCGTCCCCGGACGTGAGGATCAACGTAACGCTCCTCGACAACGAACTTGGAGCGCCAGATCCCCATCCGCTCCCGGCGGCTCGTGCTAGTCACTGAAGTACCGCGCAATCGCGCGACGACTCGCAATAGACCCACGCCGGTTTACCGGGAAGGCAGGCCGGTTGGAACGAGGTAGCAGGAGAGAAAATACGCACGTGAGCTCCTGACGTTCGGGCGCTTGTCGCGGAGTGGTGTTCGGGTGAACGGGGGGCAAACGCTGATGAAACACCCGTTCCGTGCGAGGCGCGCAAATGTCCAGGAGACACCCAGGATCGAGCCCGGGGACTTGCGGTGGTAACCGTAACAACCCCTACTGTGAGCCCATGCTCACACCCACATCGCGAGTCGTCTCGTGACTTCGCTCATCGCGGCCGTGGTTTACAACCCGATCAAGGTCAACCTCGAGGAACTGAAGTCGGCAGTGGCCTCGGAGCCAGCATCGGCGCTCTGGAGCGTCGAGTGGTTCGCCACCCGTGAGGACGATCCTGGTCAGGGCCCTGCGAGATCCGCTCTGGAGTCCGGCGCGAGCCTCGTCATCGTGGCAGGCGGCGATGGCACCGTTCGAGCCGTCGGCGAAGTCCTTCGCGGAACTCCGACGCGGCTGGCTCTGCTGCCATCGGGCACAGGCAACCTTCTCGCCCGCAACCTCAAGTTGACCCTCGATGACGTGCCCAGTTCACTTCACACCGCGTTCGCGGGGATCGATCGCCCCATCGATGTAGCGGGTATCGAACTGCGCCGCCCCGACCAATCTGTCGACCATCACGCCTTTCTGGTCATGGCGGGCGCCGGCCTGGACGCCAAGATCATGTCTGAAACCGACGCGGATCTGAAGAAGACGGTCGGCTGGCTTGCTTACGCGCAGGCATTCGCAGCGGTGCTTCGAGACAAGTCAGTCTTGCGTCTGGACTACAAACTCGACAGCGATCGCAACATCTCGGAGAGGGCTCAGTCACTGATCGTGGGAAACTGCGGCTCCCTTCCCGCCAAGATCGTGCTGATGCCCGATGCTTCGGTCGACGATGGCTTGCTCGACCTCATCGTGCTCAAGCCCGAATCATTTCGCGGCTGGCTCGCAGTGGTCTTCAAGATCTTCTGGGAGAACGGCATCGTCAAGCGCACTAAGTGGGGTAAGCGCGTCCGGGAGCTCGATTCGGCTTCCGTGGACATGCGCCAAGGCCGAAACCTCACGGTTCGGCTCAGCCGCCCGGAGATCGTGCAGCTCGACGGGGACCCTTTCGGCGAAATGGTCGGCTGTCGAATAGTTATGGAGCCCGGTGCGCTGGTCGTCAAGGTGCCCGGCGACTGAAGCTGCCGTAAGGTGCGGCGTATGGACGAGGATCCGGCACTGTGGTTCCTCGATCGCGCCGCGGGAGACAGCCCAGCTTTCGCCGACCACCGGACTGCGCCGGAATCACAGTCCTGGTCGGAGGGCAACCTGGTGCGGCCCCTTGTCCACGGGGCGACCTACTTCGCCAGGCTCTTTGAGGAGCTGACCGCGCTGAAGGCTGGGGACCGGGTCTGGTTCACCGACTGGCGAGGTGACGCCGACGAGCGACTGCGGGCTGAAGGGCCTCCTATCGGCGATCTGCTCGCCGGTTTGGCCCACGCAGGTATCGAGGTACGAGGTCTTGTCTGGCGCTCTCACGGAGAACGGGTGTCGTCGCCGATGAGCGGCCGTTCCAACGAGCTCCTCGGGCGCCAGATCAACGACGCCGGGGGCGAGGTTCTGCTGGATCAGCGAGTGCGCGTCTTCGGGTCGCACCACCAGAAACTGTTCGTCATCCGGCACCGTGACGAGCCGGCACGAGACGTCGCGTTCGTGGGGGGAATCGACCTGTCCCACAGCCGTCGAGACGATGCCGAACACGCGGGTGACCCGCAAGTGATCACCATGAATCCCCGATACGGGGAACGACCGGCATGGCACGACGCCGCCCTCGAACTCCACGGCCCCGTGGTGGTAGACCTTCTGGCGGTCTTTGCGGAACGCTGGAACGACCCCGATCCCCTCGACCGACGCACTCCCTACCGGATGCTGCTGCAACGTCTCGCGCACATGCCGCGTCATCCCAAGCCGCTCCCGGTTGTCGCGCCCCCGCCACCACCCGCAGGACCCCATGCGGTGCAGGTGTTGCGCACCTACGGAGTGAAACATCCACCGTTCCCGTTCGCCCCTGACGGGGAACGCAGCATCGCCCGCGCCTACGAAAAGGCGTTCGCCCGCGCTCGCTCATTCATCTACATCGAGGACCAGTACCTCTGGTCAAGAGAAGTCGCTGCCGTCTTCGCGCGAGCCTTGGAACGCAACCCCGAGTTGCAGCTCATTGCCGTCGTGCCGCGTTATCCCGACGCCGACGGCGCACTCGCAGGTCCGCCCATCCGGATCGGGCAACTGCGCGCCATCGAGATGCTCCGTCGAGTGGCGCCGGGGCGGGTCGGCATCTTCGACTTGGAGAACAGTACCGGGAGCCCGATCTACGTGCACGCCAAAATCTGCATCATCGACGACACCTGGTTCACCTGCGGATCGGACAACTTCAACCGACGCTCGTGGACCACCGACAGCGAACTCACCTGCGCGGTCATCGACCACGCAAGTGGTCGCCTTGAGGGAGGCGACATGGGAGTCGATGGCCACGAGCCCGGGGGGCTCGCCCGCGACCTCCGAATGCAACTCTGGGCCGAACACCTCGGCCTGCGCGCCGATGATCCCGTTCTCGGCAACCCGGCGGCGGGGCTTGATCTGTGGACCGTACGCGCCGAGGCGCTCGATGGCTGGCACGCGTCGGGACAACGTAGGCCACGGCCAAACGGCCGTGTGCGCCGCCACGAAACCGAGCCGGTTTCGTCGATCCAGCGACTCTGGGCGGTACCGATGAGTCGGCTGGTCATCGACCCGGACGGACGACCCCGAAGGTTGCGAGTCCGCAATCAGTTTTGACCGGGTGGGCTGCATCCGTCATCCGCAGACATACTCGGACAGCCGGTAGATGGTGGGCCTGGATGCTGCCAGCTTCGCAACGAGTCGAGAGCGGTTTGATGCCCCCAAGAGTTCAACAGGCAACTTACGGGATCGAGGTCTTGCGTGCTGTCCGGCCGTGCATCAATATTTCGAAGACAACAGTCCCCACGTTAAACCGACGAATGCGAGCGCTTGTGTCCGATCCGGTCAGCCAGAGGACTGGACAATGACGGCTTCGTCAGAGGCGATCGGCCAGCTCCTCGGCGACCGGTACCGACTCGAGGAAGTCATGGGCAGCGGCGGAACGTCCACCGTATTCCGCGCCCGAGACGAGTACCTCGGAAGGCACGTCGCCGTAAAACTGTTTGACGCAGTAAGCAGCGACGTGGCCCGTCAGGAGGGGGAGCTCGCCGTTCTGGCAAGTCTCGATCACCACAACCTGGTGAGTCTGCTGGACGCCGGCGTCGCCTCGGATCACGCTGGTCGTTCGTCAAGGTTCATCGTGACGGCGCTTGTTTCGGGGGTCGACCTCGCCGAACGACTCGGTGGCGCTCGGATGGCTGCACGCAACATCGGCGAGATCGGGTACGACCTCGCCGAAGCCCTTGAATACGTTCACGCCCGCGGCATCACGCACAGGGATGTGAAGCCGTCCAACATCCTGCTCGTCGACTACGGCGATGCGGCGGCTCGGGCCAGGGCGAAGCTGGTCGACTTCGGGATCGCCCTCACGGAGGATGTCGAGCGCGCCACCCTGGTCGGGATGACTATGGGCACGGTCGCCTACCTCAGTCCGGAGCAGGCGGCGGGCGTCGAGGTGACAGCCGAGACCGATGTCTACTCGCTCGGACTCGTTTTGCTCGAGTGCTTCACTCGCAGGGTGGAATACCCGGGGAGCATGAAGGAGTCGGTGGTAGCGCGCCTCACCCGCGATCCGGTTATCCCAACCTACCTTCCGCCCTATTGGCGCGACATTCTGTCGGCCATGACTGCTCGGAAGCCCTCCGACCGACCGGATGGGAAAGAGTTGGTGGCTGCCCTGCGACAGGTGGTGATCGCTGATAGCGGGCGCCACAAGGAGGAAGAAGTCTTCTTCCGCGAGAAGGACACCGAGTCCTCCGAGATCCTCGACACGATCCCGGACGAATCGTTGCACAGGATCACCGCGATGGCGGCGCGGTTGTTCTCTGCGCCGATATCGGTCGTCAGCGTCGTGGACGCAGACCGAACCTGGCTCGTCTCGCATCACGGTCACCAGGTGGAACAGATTGTCCGCCGGGTCAACCTCTCCGCTCGGAATGCTCCTCAGCATGAGCCTGTCGTCATCGAAGATGCTCGTCAGGATCCACGAGCCGCCGGAAGCGTCCTCGTCGCCGATGAAGTCGGCTTGCAGTTCTATGTGGGAGTTCCTCTCACACGCACGAGCGGCCAGACAATCGGCACGCTCTCCGTTGCCGACTTCGTCCCAGGTCACGTATCGCACGAGCAACTTGCGCACTTGCAGGACCTGGCGGCTCTCGTCATCGCGCAACTCGAGTTGAGGCAGGAGGGCATGAGAACGACCCGCCATTCCGGAGAGTTTCCGTCCGGTTGACACCCCAATGACACCCAGCGTGGCGCGCCTTAGCCCCATGGCCGTCGACTCGGTGAAACTCGGCGACCCGTGCAAAACCCCCGTGAATCGATCCGCGGACCCTGACTGGACAGGATGATGTCGCGTTGTCCGGGCCGCTTTGCCCGCAGTGGAGGTTCACTCGTCCTTTTCGTCGGGGGCTCGCGCGATATTGGCCGATTCCAGTCCCGTTGTCGAGTGGCCCGGCTCACCGTCGGTGCGAGCTACTTCGTGAGTCGTGTGGGGGGAGCAACACCCGAAC
>JALYHS010000525.1 GCA_030776385.1 Actinomycetota bacterium | reverse complement strand
CATTTCAGGTTGCGCGAGTAGTTGTAGTATACGATCTGCGGACCGCCGAACGACCAGACGCTGCCGAGTGTGATGTCGAGACGCAGTCCGCGGTCGCGCGCGGCCTCGGCGGCGAAGCGCAGATCGGCCAGGAACGTCGGCGAGAGGTAGCTGTCGGACTCCTCGCTGAGCGGGTAGACGACCGAGAGTTCGGCTCCCCCGAACCCGGCGGCCGCCATGGCGTCGAGTTCGCGGAGGATCTCCGTGCGTTCGACAGCCGGGCCGAACCACCACCAGCGCATCATCGGCCGCGAGGCGGACGTGGGGTGGGCGAACCCCTCGCGAAGGGTCTGCAGGTCCGTTGCGGCGTGTGAGTTCGTCATCGATCCGTCTTCTTCGTTGAAACGTGTCAAGACCACGGTACGCCGCTGTGAGCCGTGCGACGAGCCGCCTGCCCGTCCGCGCCGGGCGTGGCATCCGCGAATATGTCGGTGCCCCGCCTCACACTGGTTGCATGGCAGACATCGAGATCATGGAACTTCGCGCCTTCGAGCCGCGCTGCCTCGACTGCGGCGAGACCGGCCCCATCGAGACCAGCGTCTTCTTCGCGATGGCGTGGGAAGAAGCACACGTGTGTGTCGCGATCCGCGTCGGCACCGATTCGGGCTTCGCGGATGCTGCGGACCTGGCCATTGCGTCGTGACCGGTAGAACGTTCCGGTAGACTCGCCCGGCGAGATAGCGGTTTCGACCGCCCTCGGGGATGTAGCTCAATGGTAGAGCTTCAGTCTTCCAAACTGACTACGCGGGTTCGATTCCCGTCATCCCCTCCACATCGACGACGTCGTTCCTATCCTGAGGGGATGCGACGTGAAGCAGCCCGAGTGATCGTCCTCGATCACGACGATTGCGTGCTGCTGATCGAGGGAAACGATCCCTCCGATGGGACGGACCTCACCTGGTGGTTCACTCCGGGTGGAGGCGTCGAAGGGTCCGAGTCGCGGGTCGACGCGGCCCGTCGGGAGCTGCGCGAGGAGACGGGTCTGGACGTCGCCGATCTCGCGGGCCCCGTGTATGAGCGAACCAGCCACTTCCGTCTCGATCGCGTCGACTACGAGCAGCACGACGAGTACTTCATCGCCCGGGTTCCGCGCTTCGACGTCACGCCGAGCGGATGGACGGACTTCGAGCAGCGATCACTGATCGGATGGCGGTGGTGGAGCCTCCCCGAGCTCGACTCCACGCAGGAGACGGTCTATCCGGAGGCTCTTGCCGCGGTCATCCGGAAGTTCGTTTCTCGTCACTGAATCCGGTTGTGATGGATCCGATAGACAGCTCCGCACCTCGCGAAGAGCCCAACGACTGACGACGGAACCGCTCGCATCCCTAACCTGGGGTGATGGAGCATTGGACCGACTTCGCGGTGATCACGGGTGGCGCGGCGGCGGCGCTGGTGGGCCTTCTCTTCGTGTCGGTCTCCATCCGAGCCGATGTGATCGCGAAGTCGAAAGGGCTGCGGTCGCGCCTCGCGCAGATCCTCACCATCTTTCTAGGAATCCTGGGGTCGTGCATCCTCGTGGCGCTCCCCAACCCGGCCGAGTGGGTGCTGGGGATCGAGTTGATCGTGGCCGCTCTTGCACTCGGTGCCGCGTTCATCGTGCTCGACCACCGAGCCGAGCGCGGCGGTGACCGCGTGCCACTCGAGACGGTGCTCGATCGCCTGAACCCCAACGTGACGACCGCCGTGCTCATCGGCCTCGCCGGGATTACGCTGCTCTTCGGCATCACGGCCGGGCTGTTCTTCCTCGCGCTCGCCGCGCTGGTCGCGTTCGTCGGCGGCGCCATCGGGGCGTGGCTCGTTCTCGTTCGTCCGGAGGGCTAACGGGACAACGTCGGTCGCTCTGGGTACCGTGCTGTGCATGACGCTCGATCCCGAACTCCGCGACTGGATGCTCGATACCGACCCCGCGCTTCGGTGGCAGGTCGAGCGCGATCTGCTGAACGCACCGTCCGAGGTTTGGCGGGCCACCCGCGCGCGCGTCGCCACCGAGGGCATGGGCGCCGAGTTGCTCTCGCACCAGGATCTCGACGGACAGTGGGCCGGCGGCGCATACTTCCCGAAAGACTTCGACTTCGCGAGCACAGAACCGGGTCAGCCGTGGACCGCCACCACGTGGTCGCTCAACGCGCTGCGCGAGTGGGGCGTGGATGCCGCAGCGCTCGCCGGCACCGCCGAGAAGCTCGACGCGAACAGCAGGTGGGAGTACGACGACCTCCCCTATTGGGGCGGTGAGGTGGACGCCTGCATCAACGGCTTCACCCTGGCCAATGGCGCGTGGCTCGGGGCCGACGTCTCGGACCTCGCGGAGTGGTTCGTCGCACACCAGCTCACGGACGGCGGCTGGAACTGCGAGTGGGTGGAGGGCTCGACGCGGTCGTCGTTCCATTCCACGCTCAACGCGCTGACGGGCATCCTGTCGTACGAGATCGCGACGGGCGGCGGTGACGAGTTGCGCGCGGCACGCCACCGAGCCGAGGAGTACCTGCTCGCCCGCCAGCTGATGCGTCGGCTCTCAACCGGCGAGCAGCACGACTGGGTCACCTGGATCGCCTACCCGTTCCGGTGGCGGTTCAACGTGCTGACCGCGACCGACTACTTCCGTGCGGCATCCCTCCACGACGGCACGATGCCCGACTCTCGGCTCACCGAAGCGATCGAGGCGGTCCGCGCCCCACGCCAACCTGACGGCCGATGGCTTCAGGGGCCGCCGCATCCGGGGCGGGCCTGGTACGAGGTCGACGTACTCGAAGGGCAGCCCTCACCGTGGCTCACGTTCTTCGGCACGCGCGTGCTCGACTGGTGGGACGCGAGCAAAAAACATCATTCTGAAACATCTATCGGAACGCATGGAGAAACCGTAAAATATTCGTGACGGCTGGTTACCGTCGTGCTTGACGAAGCGGCGTCCTCGGGAACCTGATCCCCCGAAATGGACGCCGCTTCGTGCGTGTCAGGCCATGCGTGTCAGGCCGTTTCAGACCGAGCGTTCCGCCGCGGATGCCGCCGCAAGCAACTCGACCAACGCGTCACGGGTGCGCTCCAACTCGGCCACGCCGACGCCCAGACGCGCCATAACCTGTCCCGGAACCGCGAGGGCCCGCTCCCGCAGCACCTGCCCCGCGGGCGTGACGGACACGGCCAGCGCGCGATCGTCATCCGGATCCCGCCGCCTTTCGAGCAGCCCCGCCGCCTCCAGACGCTTCAGCAGCGGGCTGAGGGTCGCCGGCTCGAGGTAGAGCACGTCTGCGAGTTCCCGCACGCGGCGCGGGCTGTGCTCCCAGATCGCGAGCATGACGAGGTACTGCGGATGCGTTAACCCCAGCGGCTCGAGCACCGGCCCGTAGACGCTCACCACCCGCCGTGCGGTGGTCACGAGCGCGAAGCAGACCTGGCGATCGAGGGCAAGCGGATCCGGCGCGATGGTCGTCGACATGCTCCAAGCATAGTGCGCGAATAGTTAGTACACTTAGTATTCGTGAGCGAACGAAGCAGCTGGTGGGATCGCCTCAACCGCATCCTCTTCCCGTACCTCGGGCCGCCACCGCTTGGACCCGGTCCGCAGGGCGAGAAGGTCGTGGATGCCGCGGCGCCCGCCCCTCGCTGCCCCCTCTGCGGCGAACCGATGCCCGCTCACACGATCGAACGCACCGCGGACTGGAGCACTCCCACGCGCCTGCACTGCCCGAGCCAATCAGCGGCCGCCTGACAGTGAGCGGTCAGTCGTCTTCGCCGTCTTCGCCGTCTTCGTAGTCGCCGAAGGAGTCTGCGAGCTCGAGATCGCCCTGGGCGGCCCGATACTCCTCGATGCTCACCCAACTGGTCGACGTGAGATCGAGATCCTCGGCCAGTTCGGCGAGCTGCACCTCGGTCAGGCGACCGTCGAACACCGTACGCACGGCATCCATCGTGGAATGCTCCGTCACCGGCTCCTGATCGTCATCATCCGCGTCGGGATCCGACAGCTGCTGATCGTCTGGACTCATGAACTGCTCGAAGAACTCGTTCTCGAGCACGTCGATGTCGAACTCGTCGGCGTCTTGATCGATCTCGGCCATGAGTCGACGATAGCCGCAGGGTTTCGACGGGCTCAACCAGCGAGGGCCGCAGGGTTTCGACGGGCTCAACCAGCGAGGGCGTCAGCGCTGCAGATAGGCCAGAACGGCAAGGACTCGCCGATGGTCGTTGCCGGAATCCTCGAGCGCGAGCTTGCCGAAGATCGAGGTCACGTTCTTCTCGACGGCACCCGTCCCGATGAACAGGGCTGAGGCGATCGCGGCGTTGGTCCGCCCCTCCGCCATGAGCTGCAGCACCTCGCGCTCGCGCGGCGTGAGCGTCACGAGCGGGTCGCGACGGCGACCGATGAGTTGCGCGACCACCTCCGGATCGAGCACGGTCCCGCCATCCGCGATGCGATCGAGCGCGTCGGTCAGCTCGGCCAGGGAGGCGACCCGATCCTTCAGCAGGTAGCCGACTCCCCCGCTGCCTGCACCCAGCAGTTCCTGTGCGTATGCCGCTTCAACGTACTGCGACAGCAGCAAGATGCCCGTCCCCGGCAGCAGGGAACGGAGCGCGATTGCCGCCCGCACCCCCTCGTCGCGGAAGGTGGGCGGCATCCGCACGTCCAACACGGCCAGCTCCGGCGCCAGACCGGGAGCGGCCGCAAGGAGCGAGTCCGCATCGCCGAAGGCGCCGACCACCTCGTGCCCCGCCTCTACCAGCACGCGGACCAGACCCTCGCGCAGCAGCACCGAGTCGTCCGCCACCACCACGCGCTTGCCCGTCACGGTCGCTGCCAAGTCACGGTTGCAGCCTAGGAGGTCGGCTTGCGGGTGCGCGGCTTCTTCGGCGCGGTGAGGGTTGGGACGGTCGCGGTGGGAACGGCAGAATCCGAGGCGCTCGCGAGTGGCAACTGCACCATCACGACCGTCGGACCCCCGCGCGGGCTGGTAAGGGTCAGGATGCCGCCGAGTCCGTGCACGCGCTCCTCGAGTCCCGCGATCCCGTGGTCCGGTCTGCGCACCGCGCCGCCGACCCCATCATCGGCCACCGTCAGGTCGAGCCAGGTCTCCTCCGGGTGCGCGAGCTGCCGCAGCCAGGCGCGCAGCGTG
>JALYHS010000524.1 GCA_030776385.1 Actinomycetota bacterium | reverse complement strand
GATCAGGGTCTCGATACGCGCCCTTCGGGCGCTACTCGACCACCGAGCGCGCCGGTCACAGACCGGTGTACGCGTGCAGTCCCTTGAAGAACAGGTTGACGACGGTGAAGTTGAACATCACCGCGGTGAAGCCGATGATCGCGAGCCAGGCGGAGCGTGAGCCGCGCCATCCGCGAGTCGCCCGCGCGTGGATGTAGCCGGCGAAGGTGACCCAGATGATGAAGGTCCAGACCTCCTTGGTGTCCCAGCCCCAGTACCGCCCCCACGCACGCTCGGCCCAGATCGCGCCGGCCATGAGGGTGAAGGTCCAGAAGGCGAAGCCGACGACGATCACGCGGTACGCGATGTTCTCGAGCACTTCGGATGTCGGGAAGGTCGCGAGGAACGGCACGCGCTTCAGCCCGCCCGCCTCGCGACGCGCCTGAAGCAGTTGCGCGATCGAGAGGCCCCCACCGACCGCGAAGAAGCCGGTGCCGAGCGTTGCCACGAACACGTGGATGACGAGCCAGGCCGACTGCAGAGCCGGCGGCAGCGGGGTGACAGCGACGTAGAAGTTGACGCTGGCGAGGCCGAGGATGAGCACCACCACACCCGTGATGTACGCGCCGAGGAACTTCACGTCGCGCCAGAGCTGGATGAAGATGAAGACGCCGATCATGATCGCCGTGCCGGTCATCGCGAACTCGTAGAGGTTCGCCCACGGAACACGACCCGCGGCGAGCCCACGCAGGACAAGCGCCGTCACGTGCACGACCCAGCCGATGATGACGAGCGCGTACGCGGTGCGCTGGTACCGGCTGGAACGACCGCGCACGCTGGGAGCCGCGGTCCGCTCGAGCACGGCAGTGCCGCCCGAGCGCCCGGCGGCGCCCGAGCCAACAGCGTCGGTCGAACTCACCGAGCTGGTCGAGACCTGCGACGCGGATGCCTGCGCGATCGCCGATCGCTTACTCAGGTCGAGCGCGAAGGAGATGAACGCGAGCACGTACACGACGATCGCCGAGTAGACGGCCACGACGGAGTACGCGGCGAGAGTGGTTACGGTCACCTTGTCATCCTACTTTTGTGTCGAGCCCGAGTTGTCGGGCGAGTTCTCATCCGCGGCCATGTCGGGGGCGGCATCCAGATACTGCCCGTGCCGCGCGGCGAGGTCGGCCACCGCGCGCTCCAGGGTCGGGTCCTCGCCACGAGCCAGACCGGCGTACTCGACCCGGCTCGCGGCGCCATCGACTCCCGGCCGCACCTTGATCCACACCCGGCGCCGCGGGACGAACAGGCTGAGCAGCAGGCCGCCGAGAATCAGCATCGCGAACAGCAGGGCGAACGCGGGCGTGGGGTCGTGATGGATGTCGACACTCACGTAGCGCTCGATCCCGGTGAACTCGATCGACCCGAGCCCGTTCGGGAGCTGCGCACTCTGACCCTTGGTGAGATCGAGCCCCGGGACATCCGTTCTGAAGCCGGCGATCTTGGTGAGGCCGTCCTCGTTGAGGGAGTACGCGTTGACCGCGACCCCCTTGTCGAGGCCGAGGTTGCCGGTGAAGACGGAGAGCTGGAGCACGGCTTTGTCGCTGAGGTACGGCGAGATCGAGGCGCAGCCGGTCGTCGTCGTGACGGGCGTCGGGCAGAAGAAGCCCTGGAACGCCACCTGCTTGGCGAGGCCATCCGGCACCTTGATGACGCCGGAGCTGGTGAGGTTGGCGTCCTGCGACAGGAACGGAACCGCGCCGGAGTAGACGACCGCGCCGCTCGGATTCCGGATGGTGACGAGGGGGGCGAAGCCGTTGCCCAGCAGGTAGACCTGGGTGCCGCCGATCTCGAGGGGCGAGTTCACCTTCAAGGTCTGCTTCGTCCAGCT
Source organism: Actinomycetota bacterium (assembly GCA_030776385.1). Classification (GTDB taxonomy): domain Bacteria; phylum Actinomycetota; class Actinomycetes; order Actinomycetales; family Microbacteriaceae; genus Lysinimonas. The sequence continues at coordinate 1,030 of JALYHS010000524.1, read as the reverse complement.
GCCGCCGGGCACGCGCGTGCTCAGGTTCGCGTCGAAGTTCTCGGGCTCCCAGGTTCCGTCCTGGAACAGGTATTTCGGCTCGAAGGTGTCGAGCCGAAGCTGGAAGGGCTGCAGCGCGCTCTCGTCGGCGAAGCGGCCGGGATTGTACGAGTCGTAGTCGGTGAGGGAGTTGGTGAATGCCTCCTTCTGCACGAGGATGCGCTGCCCCGTGTACCCGAAGCTGCCGAAGACGCCGACGGTGAGCAGCATCCCGACGAGGGCGATGTGGAAGATCAGGTTGCCGGTCTCACGCAGGTAGCCGCGCTCCGCCGAGATCGACAGACTTGCTTCGCTGGTCGACCCTGTCGAGACCCCGCCCCCGCCCGCGCTGGTCGAGCCCGTCGAGACCCCGCCCCCGGTGTCGTAGCGGGCGACGCGGTAGCCCTGGCGGCGCAGCAGGGAGCGCGCGTCCGCGATGGCGGCCTCGGCATCCGTCGTCGTCGTGGTGCTCGTGTACCCGACAAGCCGCTCGAGACGGGCCGGGGTCTTCGGCGGCTTGGCGCCCAGGGCGTCGAGGTGGTGCTTCAGGCGGGGGATGATGCAGCCCACCAGCGAGACGAACAGCAGCAGGTAGATGGCCGAGAACCACGGCGAAGTGAAGGTACTGAACAGACCGAGCGAGTCGAGCACCTTGAAGGTGTCCGGGTTGTTGGTCTGGTACGCAACGACGCCGTTCGGGTCGGAGCTGCGCTGGGGCACGAGGGAACCGGGGACGGCGCCCAGCGCCAGCAGCAGCAAGAGCACGAGGGCCGTGCGCATGCTCGTGAGCTGTCGCCAGAAGAAGCGCAGATAGCCGAGTGGGGAGAGCTTCGGCTGCACGATCGACTCGTCGACCGGCTGCTCGGCCGAGTCGATGTGGTCGGAGGGCCGCAGCGGGTCCGAGCGGACGGAAGTGCCGTCGTCCGCCGCTGATCGAGCCGTCTTCGCTGATCGAGCCGTCTTCGCTGATCGAGCCGTCTTCGCTGATCGAGCCGTCTTCGCTGGTCGAGCT
>JALYHS010000523.1 GCA_030776385.1 Actinomycetota bacterium | reverse complement strand
ATCCTCGCCTGTGCGGCCGAGTTGTCGGCCCTCGGCCCCGACATCTATAAGGCAGAGGTCCCTGGCTATATCGCCGGCGACGTCAGCGGAGTGAGGGAACAATCCGCGCAGATGAGTCGGATCGTCGGGCGAGACTGGGTCGTTCTGTCGAATGGTGTCAACGCTCCAGACTTTCCCGCAGCGGTGGCTGAAGCCATTGGCGGCGGTGCGAGCGGCTTCCTGGCGGGGAGAGCGATCTGGGCAGATGCCGTGCCCACCGCGGACCCGGGGGCCCGAATGCGTGAACAGTCGATCGACAGGCTGAAGAATCTGGCCGCGATGGTCCAAGGGGCGGCTCGGTGAATCCGACGCAGGCGGATCAGGTGGTCGACGAGTCCGCGACCATGATTCGAGATCGTTGGAGTGGCGAGCCGCTCGGGACATTCCCGACCGGGGGAGCCTCCGAGGCTCAGGATGCGGTCACGGCCGCCGTGCGTGCGATGGAGATCGGATTGGCGATCCCGCAACGATCGGCGGTGCTGGCCAAGGTCGCCGACTACATCGCCGACCGCGCGGAGGATTTCGCCCGTGCGATCAGGCAGGAAACCGGTAAACCAGTCAGCGCGGCGCGTGTCGAGGTGGGGCGAGCCGTCGGAACGCTGCGGTACTCCGCGGAGGAAGCCCGTCGGCTGCCTTCGGAGGCGGTTCCCCTCAACGCGACGGAGGCGGGCGCGGGCACACTTGCGCTGACCGTCGCAGAGCCGCGGGGCGTGGTCGCGGCGATCACCCCGTTCAACTTCCCCATCAATCTGGTGGTCCACAAGATCGGGCCCGCCCTCGCCGCCGGCTGCGCGCTGGTGTTCAAGCCGTCTGACAAAGCTGTGCTCGTCGCCACAATGCTCGTGGCGGCGTTCGCGGAGTGCGGGCTCCCGGCCGGTTGGCTCAATCTGGTGACCGGTCCGGCCGAACCGATCGTGGGAGCGTGGCTGAAAGATGACCGAGTCGCGGTCATCACCTTCACGGGATCGTCGAACGTCGGATGGAAGATCAAGGCGGACTCGCCGCGGAAAATGCATATCCTCGAACTCGGGTCGAACACGGCAATGTACGTGCATGGCGACGCGGATCTCCCCCGCGCAGTCGCGGACGCCGTGACGGCCGGCTACGGGAATTCCGGACAGGCGTGTGTCTCCCTGCAGCGCCTGTACGTCCACCAGGATGTCGCCGAGGAGTTCACCGAACTCCTCACCACGGCTGTCGCCGCGATTCCGTTCGGCGACCCCAGCGACCCCGCGACGATCGTGGGACCGCTTATCACTCCCCTGGCCACCGAGAAGGTCATGGCATGGATTGACGAGGCGGTCGCGGGGGGTGCGCGAGTGCGTCAGGGTGGCGCGATCACCCTCCAGGTCGTGGCTCCTACGCTCCTGACCGACGTCCCGACCGACAGCCCCTTGATTCGCGAGGAGGTCTTCGGACCCGTCGTCACGGTGATCCCGGTCGCGGGGCTCGAGCACGCGCTGAGTGACATCAACTCGAGCGACTTCGGACTCAATGCCGCGGTACATACCCGAAGTCTCGCCGTCGCGATGGAGTTCGGTCGGCGCGCGCAAGCCGGAAGCGTGCTGGTCAACATGCCCCCGTCCTTCCGGGCTGACCACATGCCGTACGGAGGAGTGAAGCATTCCGGGCAGGGCCGGGAGGGCGTGAAGTACGCCGTCGAAGAGCTCGTCCACCTCAAACTCATCGTTTTCAAGCCGTAACCCATCTAGTCCGAGGCAGCTCACCCCATGAACCACGAACACGGCCCTGTCGCAGTGCGGCATTCTTTCGACCACGGGTGGCTCTTCGGTGGCCCCCTCACGGCGCCGACACCGACCGACTGGCCAGACGACGACATGGTCGCGGAGGCCGCCGCCCACGATGTGGACGATTCCGGATTCGAGAGCGTGAGCCTGCCGCATACCGTCGCGCCGTTGTCGTGGAACGCGTGGGATCCCGAGACGTGGGAGCAGGTATGGAGCTATCGCAAGCACTTCGATCTGCCCGGTGATGCCACGGGACGGATATTCCTCGACTTCGAGGCAGCCAACGTCACGGCGACCGTCACGCTCAACGGCCACCGCCTGGGGCGGCACTGGGGGGGCTACCTTCCGTTCTCGGTCGAGATCACCGACGTGGTGACGCCGTCAGACAACGTCCTCTCGGTGCTCGTCGACTCCCGCTTCAATCTCAATGTTCCGCCGAACATCCCGGCGCCCATGCACAGCGAAGAGATCGATTTCTGGCAGCCCGGCGGCATCTACGGGACGGTCACGCTTCGTGCTGTGCCGCTCACCCACATCACCGATGTCGCCGCGACAGTCAGGAATGCCCTCGACGCTGTCACGCGCCGGGTCGAGGTCACCTGCTTCATCGATTCCGTAGAGCCCCTCGCCGGAGCCCGAATCGGGGTGGAGGTCCAGCACCTGGATGGCACGGTCGTGGCGTCGTCCAGCTCGGCGGTCACCGAGCTCGCCGCGGGCTCGAGCGAGATCCGGACGGTTATCGACGGTCTCGACGCCGTCTCCCTCTGGGATGTCGATTCGCCGACGCTCTATCGCGTGCTGACCACACTCTCCGATGGAGAGGGCACGGTGCACTCGCATCGAACCCGGATCGGATTCCGCGAAGCTCGGTTCGAGTTGGACGGCTTCTACCTCAATGGACGCCGCCTCTATCTCTTCGGAGCCAACCGGCACCAGCACTTCCCCTACGCGGGCTTCGCCATGCCGGCACGCGTGCAGCGCAAAGATGCCGAGATGCTGAGGAATGACCTCAACTGCGTCATGGTGCGGTGTTCGCATTACCCGCAACTGTCGTCTTTCCTGGACGCGTGCGACGAGCTGGGCCTGCTGGTCTGGGAGGAGTCGCCCGGTTGGCAGTACGTCGGCGATTCCGAATGGCAGCAGCGGGCTCGCGAGGACATCGCCGCCATGGTCGTGCGGGACCGCAACCGACCCTCGGTGATCATCTGGGCCGGCAGACTCAACGAGACTCCCGACCATCCCGAACTGTACGAAGCGACGGAGAGGATGATCAAGGAGCTCGATGACACCCGCGCGACGAGTGGGACGAGCCATGGGCCCTACCAGCAGACGCCGTATTGGCAGCACGACGTGTTCAGCTACGACGACTACTCGATCAACATCCTCCCGGATGGCGATCACCAACCGACACTGCTCCCTCCGCGTGAGGACCTGCCCTATCTGATCGGCGAGACGGTCACCTCGTGGAGCAGCCCAGCCCGGTTGTACCGCCGAGCAGACGATGCGGTCGTGCAGCAGCATCAGGCCATGGACTACGCCTACGCTCACAACATCGCGCGGGGCGATCCGCGCTACACGGGCGTCCTGGCCTGGTCGGGGTTCGACTACCAGGCGGGGCACGTCGTCAACTACCGCGGCATGAAGACCTCCGGGATGATCGACACGTTCCGCGTTCTCAAGCCGGGCGCCGCGATGTACCGGGCGCAGATCGACCCCCACGTGAGGATCGTCGTCGAGCCCGCTTTCACCTGGGATCCTCCGGTCGAGGTCCAGGACTCCACGCTCCCGCCTTTCGGTTCACGCGGAGGCCCGTGGGGTCCTGGTGAACGCGCGGTCGTCTTCTCCAACTGCGATCGGCTCGAGGTGTCGGTGGGAGGGATCCATCGCGCCACCGTGTTCCCACAGACGGAGGAATTCCCTCACCTCATTGCCGCACCATCGATCGTCGACCTCCGGGTGCCGGGGAGCAGCGGCTCCGAACTCGTGATCGACGGCTATCTCGACGACGAGCTCGTGGCGACGCGGCGGTACTCCGGCGACCTCAGCACCGACGTTCTCATGGTGTCGGCGGATGACTCTTCCATTCGTGCTGACGGTGTCGATGCCACGCGCGTCGAACTGGCTGTTGCCGATGAGTTCGGCAATGCCCGAGGAAGATCATCCGCGACGATCAGCGTGCAGGTTCAGGGACCGGGGGTTTTGGTCGGTGACGCAGTGGTGGACCTCTCCCAAACCGGTGCTGTCGCGGCTGTCTGGGTTCGCAGCAT
>JALYHS010000522.1 GCA_030776385.1 Actinomycetota bacterium | reverse complement strand
TCACCGACCTCATCGCGAGCGTCCGCGCTCGCACCGGCCATCGCATCGGGTAGGGGGCGACGCCGTTCGCGCACCGGACGCGCAGTGCTCACGGCGCGACGTGGTCGCCGCTGCCTCGGGCCGAGCGGGAACCGGCGAGGGTCAGGCGTCGCCCATCATGAGGCCCTCGATGTCGTGCTTCTGCTCGATCTGCTGCAGCTCGTCGACGATCGGGCAGACCAGGTGATCGCGGACCCGGGACGGGAGCGAGTCGGCGAACGGACGGGTCATGGCCATGTCGTGGTGCTCGGCATTGCCGGCACCCGGTGCGTCCACGCCGAGTACCAGCACCGGTCTGGGCTGCGACGAGGTGTTCTTCGTCCCGTGGTGGATGGTGAGCGCGGACCGCGCCGAGATGTCACCCATGCTCGGGTACTTGCGCACCGCGCGTTCCTCGTACCGCGGGTAGAGCTCCTTCGGCGGGAACATCTCGTGGTCGAAGGACTCGGAGAGGTCGAACTGCGTGCCCGGCGCGATCTCGAACGGCCCCATCTCCTCGATCGTGTCCACGGCAGTGAGATTGAATGCGAGTGAGGTGAGTCGGCCGGTGCGCTTCGTCGCCTCCGGCATCCGGAAGTCCCGGTGCCACGGCTGGTCGAGCGCGCCGGGGAAGGGGATGTCGAATCCCAGTTCGACGATCTGATAGTCGCTGCCCAGGACTGCCTCGCACACCCCGCGGACCCACGGGTGGTCGACGAGTTCGACGAAGCCCCGCAGCTGTTCGGGGTGGATCTCCACGTAGAACCGGCGCCTGCCGCGCCCCACCGCGCCGCGCGGCACGCGGAGCGCCTGGTGGAAGGCCTTGTAGACGTCCTCCGCCATGTCGACGACCCAGTCGCGGGAGAAGGCAGCCTTCTTCGAGATGATCCCGTCGCCGTAGAGGCCCTCGATCCAGTCGGCGACCTCTGGGGAGGCGTTCTCCGGGACAGGCAGGCTGCCAGGCCTTCCCACGCTCAAGATGTCGGTCATCGTCGTCCTCCAACGCTGGAACTCGGAGCATCGTCGCTTCGTGCGGAAGGCTAATCCGCGACTGGGCCGCATCGCTCCGTGCACAGGCGCCTCCCGGTCAGCCGACGGCTTCGTGGGGAGCCGGTTGGACAGCGACGCCGCGCGGATCGCGCATCGACGGGGTCTCAGGAGCAGGCGAAGGAGACGTCTCACGTGCAGGGCTTCCGGGAGGTCCGGCGCCCTCATGGCGCGTCCCGGGCCGGAGATCGCGTGCTGGGTCAGTAGATGCTGTAGCCGCCGTCGATCGTGAGTACGGACCCGGTCATGAAGCTGGAGGCGTCACTGGCCAGGAACACGATCGCGGGGCCCAGCTCGTCCGGTTCGCCGGCGCGCTGCTGCGGGGCGTCCTCGATCCAGTACCGCTGGAACTGGGGTTCGTGCAACGGGGTCATCTCGGTACGCATGTAGCCGGGTGCGAGCGCGTTGACCCGGACTCCGTGTGGCGCCCATTCGGCTGCGAGGCTGCGGGTGAGGTGGTGCACGGCGGCCTTCGAGGCGTTGTAAGCCGGTTGCCACTGCGGCCGGTTGACGATCGAGGCGGACATCGACCCGATGTTCACCATCGTGCCGCCGCCGGCTTCGATCATGTGCCGACCGAACACCTGGCTCGCTATCCAGAGCCCGTCGAGGTTCACGCCCATGACGTCGCGCCACTCCTCGTCCGTGACCTCGAGCGCGGGCTTGTGGATGCAGGCGCCCGCGTTGTTCACGAGCACGTCGACCCGTCCGAAGCGGTCGGTCGACTCCGCGAGCAGCCGCTCGATGTCCGTGCGCTGGGTGACGTCGGCGAGCACGACGAGCGTCGACCCCGTCGCTGCGGTGAGTTCCTCCTCGACCGCGGCGGCTGCGGCGGCGTCACGCCCGACGATGACGATGTTCGCGCCGGCTTCCGCGAGCGCGTGGGCGAAGGCCCGGCCGAGGCCCCGGGTGGAGCCGGTGACCACGGCGGTCCGGCCGGTGAGGTCGAAGCGGTCGAGCACGGGCATGGGAGCCTCCTCAATCGCGTCCGCGCGGAGTCCGCAGGCGCTTCCGAACCGTACGACCGTCGGCTGTCGGCGAGATGCGAACCCGGCCGCCGTGCACGCTCAGGGGCTACGGGGAGGCGGACGGAGCGGCTCGGCGGGTACAACACGAACCTGCATCTCTGCGGTTCCGGACCAGGCGCGCACGTGCACACTTCTCACGAGCAGGCTTCCGAGACGGCATGGCGGCTCGGTCGCTTCGCCTTTCCCGACCCGGAGCTGTCCACTCCGCGGCGCTCGCAGGACACACTGGGTGTCGGCCTCCCGCCCGGGTCGCCGCCGGCCCCCGAACGGGAAGGCACGCGGTGCGTGTTCTGGTATTCGGTGCTGGAGTGATCGGGAGCGCCTACGCGGGCAGGTTGCTGCAGGCTGGGCACGATGTCGTCCTCGTCGCGCGTGGCGCTCGTCTGATCGATCTGCAGTCGGCCGGCCTGGTCCTGGTGGACGGCGAGTCCGGTGTCCGGACTGCGCAGCCCGTGGTGGCGGTGAGCGCGCCGCCATCCGAGGACCGCTTCGACCTGGTGCTGGTGCCGCTTCGGGCAGAGCAGATCGAGGTCGCGTTGCCGATCCTGAGCGGAATGAGCGACGACTCCGACGTGCTCTTCTTCGGCAACAACGGAGACCACGTGACGAAGATCGCCGCGGCTCTGGGAACTCGAGCCCTCTTCGGCTTTCCGGCCGTCGGGGGCTCGCGAGTCGGCCAGGTGATCGAGTACGTGGTGATCAGGCAGCAGAAGACGATGCTCGGTGAACTGGACGGCACGACGACCCCGCGGTTGCTGCATCTGAAGCGGGTTCTCGAAGCGGCCGGATTCGCCACGTCGATCACTGGCGACATCCGTGCCTGGTTGCTGGGGCACATCGCATTCGTGGTGCCGATCGCGTTCGCCCTCTACCGGGTCGGCGTCGATCCGAAGAGGCTGGCTCGCGACAGGTCGACGATACGGCTTCTGGTACTTGCGACGAGGGAGGCGTTCGGTGCGCTGCATGCGGCCGGGAACCATGAGATCCCGACGAATCTGAGGGTGCTCTACCGGCTGCCCGGCGTCCTCGTGATGGCCTACTGGAAGCGTGTGCTCGCGGGCCGCCGCGGAGAGCTCTGGTTCGGCGCACACACGCGAGCGGCCCCAGCAGAGATGCGCGCCCTCGCTCGGGGCCTGCAGGACGCGGTTGTTCGTGCCGGCCATCCGGCGCCGCACCTCCGGCGACTGCTGGCGTGACGAGCGACGCTGTTCGCTCGAGCGCCCGCGACCACCGGGCAGGCCAGTCTCACGAACATGGTCTGCGAGACGGAGGATCCGCCGCTCGGCCGGCCATCGTTGACGGCAGGACGGGCCGCGTGCCACCGGCGACTTCAGGGGTAGCGGATGCCCGTCGGTCTTGGCTGCACCTGAATCGGTCCCGTGGCGGTCAAGGCGCGGATGTCGTGCACATCGGTCGGCGACGAAGTCGGCGTAGTGGCTGAGGAACTGACGGGTGCCATGCTGGTGCCCTTCTGGCGAGTCGGCTCTGACTCGGTGCCGAGAACGTACTCCTCTGCTCGTTCGGCGAGAAGAGCCGCAGTCGACGAAGGTGTCTCACGGGCGGGGGAGTGAGACGCCCCGCGGGCTGCGCGGTGAGACGAGGATCAGCTCCTCCGGGCGGGGCCCTCAAGCACGAGGTCGACGGCTTCTCTCCGGGAGACGTGGGGGCCGATGCGGGTCTTCCCGACGAAGGGCAGCGGCTGGCAGCCGTGGTACCAGTTGGACATCATCATCGTGTCGACGGCCTCGAGCGCGCGACCCGGACCTTCGCACACGCACGAGCAGGGAGCACACCATGACCCGATACCAGCAGGGCGACTTCACCGGCCTCGTCGCCGTCGTCACAGGTGGCGCCTCCGGCATCGGCGCCGCGATCGCCGACCGGCTGGCCGGGGAGGGTGCCGCCGTCGCCGTCTTCGACCTCGTCGCCTCGGCCACCCACGAGTCCTTCTCCGTCGATATCGGCGACGACGCGTCCGTTCGTGCCGGCGTGCAGGCGGTGGTGGACCGGTTCGGCGGTATCGATGTGCTCATCAACAACGCGGGCATCGGCGCGCAGGGCACTGTCGAGGCTGCGACCGACGAGCAGTGGACCCGTGTCCTGAACGTCAACGTCATCGGTACCGCCAGAGTCACGAGGGCGGCCCTCCCGCACCTTCGCCGCTCCCAGCACGCTGCGGTCGTGAACACCTGCTCGGTCGCGGCAACGGCCGGCCTTCCCGAGCGGGCGATCTACAGCGCGAGCAAAGGCGCGGTACTCGCGCTCACACGAGCGATGGCCGCCGACCACCTCCGCGAGGGCATCCGAGTGAACTGCGTGAACCCCGGCACTGCGGACACCCCGTGGGTCGGGCGGTTGCTCGACGCAGCGGCCGATCCGGCGGGGGAGCGTGCTGCGCTGGAGGCGCGGCAGCCGCACGGTCGGCTCGTGTCACCGGAGGAGGTCGCGGACGCGGTCGCCTACCTCGCCGGACCGCGCGCCGCCTCGACGACCGGGATCGCTCTCGCGGTCGACGGCGGCATGCAGAACCTGCGACTGCGGTCCGGATGAGCAGCCCCGAACACCTCGCGGAACTCCTCGCAGCCCCTCCGCGCTGTGGAAGCTTGCCAGAGACCGCGATGACGAGATGGGAGGCGCCGCGCGCTTTCCCCGCGATTGCGGAGTCGGGGTGAAGAGTACGAGGCGTTCTCCGAGGCGCCGGCGGTTCTCGCTGCGTGTGACGAGTGCGTCGGGAGCGTCATTCGTCGCTGGTGCGAGTGGCCGGGGCGTTGCAGCCCCGGCCACTGCTAGTCAGCGGTTCGGGCCGCCGTGATCGCGGACTGCGAATGAGCTGTCCAGGTGGACCTCGACGGTGGACCCGTCGGCCTTCTTGACGGTGACCTCGTAGCCGGTTCCCCGGATGTCGGCCGTGACCGCGCCGGCCGTGCCGGTGCCGGTGCCGACGGCCTTGACCGCGGCCGCCTGAGCCTTCGTGGCATCGGTGCCGGTGACCGCCTTCTCGGTCGACTCGTGCGCTGCGCTGCCATGGGCAGGTTCGTTGCTCTCCGTGCTCGACGGCGCCGAGGTGCTCGTCGCGGTGCTCGTGAGCGTCGTGGCGTTCGCACCCACTCCGCTGACCAGGATCGCGCCGCCGAGTGCGCCCGCGGCGAGTAGCCCCGTCGCCCCTGCCACGAGCGCTACCCGCCCGCGCACCGGTGCTTGCTTCGTCATCTGTACTCCCTCGAATCCCATCCCGGCGTCTCCGCGATCGGTGCACCGACAGTGGGGGTCGAAACTCTGCACATTCCTTCACCCGTATAAGAAACCGCCAATCAATCCGACTCTTGTGGTTTGTGATGAAGAGTCCTGGTGGTGAGTGTTCACGCCGGTCCGGAGATTCCGAGTTCGAACCGAGACGTTCACTCTCCCGGGCGGCACTGAGATCCATGTCATTCTCTGATCGTGCCGCCATTGCGATTCCAAGATGCTGCGCCAAAAAAGGACGCGGGCGATCCAGAAGCTCTGCTCGGGTCGGTTCCGGCG
>JALYHS010000521.1 GCA_030776385.1 Actinomycetota bacterium | reverse complement strand
GAGGAGTACAAGTCGCGCGACGAGCTCATCGAGACCGAAACCGGCGACTACGCGGGCGAGCTGCTCTGCCCGATCCACTCCCGCCCGGTCGAGGTGCTGAAGGAGAAGAACTACTTCTTCCGGATGAGCGACTTCGGCCAGCAGCTGCTCGACCTCTACGAGTCGCAGCCCGATTTCGTGCAGCCCGAGAGCGTGCGCAACGAGATCATCCAGTTCGTGAAGCAGGGACTCGAAGACCTCTCCATCTCGCGCTCGACCTTCGACTGGGGCGTGCAGGTGCCGTGGGATCCGACGCACGTGATTTACGTCTGGTTCGACGCGCTCCTCAACTACATCACCGCGGTCGGCTACGGCGACCCGGAGCGCGACGGCCCCGGAAGCACGGGGGAGTTCCGTCGCCGCTGGCCGGCGACGCACATCGTGGGCAAGGACATCGCCCGTTTCCACGCCGTCATCTGGCCGGCCATGCTCATGGCTGCCGGGTTGCCGGTGCCGCACCGCGTCTTCGGCCACGGCTGGTTGCTGGTCGGCGGCGAGAAGATGTCGAAGTCGAAGCTGACCGGCATCGCCCCGCAGCAGATCACCGAGGTCTTCGGCTCGGACGCCTTCCGCTACTACTTCCTGCGCGCGATCGCGTTCGGCTCCGACGGTTCGTTCAGCTGGGAGGACCTGTCGGCCCGCTACCAGGCCGAGCTCGCCAACGGGTTCGGCAACCTCGCCTCGCGCGTGGTCGCGATGGTCACGCGCTACTTCGACGGGGTCGTGCCGGCTGCGAGCGAGTACACGGATGCGGACCTCGCCATCCAGCGGACCGTTGCGGCCGCCGCATCCACCGCAGACGCGGCGATCTAGCGACTCGCGATCCACGAGGCGATCGCGGCGGTGTGGACGATCGTCGACGAGCTGAACGGCTACATCACAGGCCAGGAGCCGTGGGTGCTTGCCAAGGACCCGGCTCGCCGCGACCGCCTCTCGACGGTGCTGTACACGGCATCCGAGGGTCTGCGCGCGCTCGCCGTGCTGCTCAGCCCGGTACTGCCGAAGGCGACGACGACGCTCTGGGATGCCCTCGGTGCGCCGACCGGACTCGGTGCGCTGACCGAGCAGCCGATCCGCCGCGCGGGCGAGTGGGGGCAGCTGCCCGCCGGCAGCACGGTCTCACGGCTCAGCGGGCTGTTCCCGCGCATCGAGGAGAACGTTCCCGCGTGACCGAGCCGTTCCTGCGAGCGCGCGAGGTCGGGTCCGAGGACCTCTCCCGGGACTACCCGCCGCTCCCGGAAGCGCTCGTCGTGCCGGTGTACGACAACCACACGCACCTCGAGATCCAAGACGGTGTGACTCCGCTCGACTACCGCGCGCAGCTCGATCGGGCGTCAAGCGTCGGTGTCCGCGGCGTTGTGCAGGTCGGGACGGACCTTGAGACCTCACGGTGGAGCGCTGAGATCGCGTCGCACGAGCCTCGTGTGCTGGCGGCGGTGGCGCTGCATCCGAATGAGGCCCCCGGCTTGGAGTCGGCCGGACTGCTGGACGAGCACCTCGCCGGCATCGCCGAACTCGCGGCACGGCCCCGGGTGCGCGCGGTCGGCGAGACCGGGCTGGACTTCTTCCGCACACCCGACGAGGCCGGGCAGCGCGCCCAGTACCGCAGCTTCGAGGCGCACATCGCCCTGGCGAAGGAGCAGAACCTGGCGCTGCAGATCCACGATCGGGATGCCCACATGCAGGTCGTGAGCACGCTGCGACGGGTCGGGGCGCCCGAGCGCACCGTGTTCCACTGCTTCAGCGGCGATCGTGAGTTCGCGAAGCTCGTCGCCGACTCCGGCTGGTACCTCTCCTTCGCCGGCACCGTGACCTTCAAGAACGCGCAGCCGCTGCGCGAGGCACTCGAGGTCATCCCGCGCTCGCGCATCCTGATCGAGACGGATGCTCCGTACCTGACGCCGATGCCCTTCCGGGGTCGCCCGAACTCGGCATACCTGATCCCGCATACCTTGCTATATATGTAAGCCCAGCTCGGAAG
>JALYHS010000520.1 GCA_030776385.1 Actinomycetota bacterium | reverse complement strand
GGTCGACAGCCGGCACTGCAGGCGCGCGAGGTCAGCCGAGTGACCATGCGACCGTGGCTGGGTGACCTGGGCCTCAGCGATCACCTCAACAACGGCGTCTACCTCTCGATGATGGATGTCGGCCGCGCCGACCTCTGGTTCCGCTCCGGTTTCTGGCGCCGGATGCGGGCGGCCGCCTGCTACCCGGTTGTTGCGGTCGCCACGATCACCTACCGTAAGTCGCTTCGGCGCGGGCAGCGGTTCGTGCTCGAGACGCGGGCGCTCGCGGTGCGAGACCGTGGGCTCTTCCTGGAGCAGCGCTTCGTCGTCGAAGGTGAGATCTTCGCGCGCGCCTACGTCAAGGTGCGCGTACTCGCGACCGCCGGGGGCGGCGTCTCCGCCGAGCAGTTGACCGAGTTCGTCGGCGAAGACCTGACCGGGCTTCCTCTTGAGGAGTGGATGCTGCACTGGGTCGACGATGTCGCGCTGCCGCCGACCCGCGAACCGGCGCCGGGCGCCTGGGACTAGGGCTCGTCCGCCTCGAGCACAGCCATCGCGGCGTTGTGGCCGCCGAGTCCGCTGACCGCTCCGCCGCGTTGCGCACCGGCACCCGCCAGGAGAATCCGCGGGTGCGCCGTGGCCACCCCCCAGCGCTCGGCAGGGGTCTCACGGGGCGCGTCCTCCTCGGCGAACGGCCAGCTGAGTGGGCCGTGGAAGATGTTGCCCCCCGGCATGTGTAGAGCGTGCTCGAGGTCGAGCGTGGTCTTCGTCTCGATGCAGGGGCGGCCGTCGGCATCCGTCAGCAGGAGGTCGGCGAGCGGCTCGGCGAGCACGCCGTCGAGCGAGCGGAGCACGGCGGCCTGGAGCTCGGCGCGGAGGGCTTCGTTGTTCGCCTCGGATGCCAGCCGGTCGGGCGTCTGCAGCGCGAACACGGTGAGCGTCTGGGCGCCCGTGGCCCGAAGCTCCGGCGACAGGATGCTGGGGTCGGTGAGCGAGTGGCAGTAGATCTCCACGGGGAGCGGCTCCGGCAGTCGGCCCGCGACCGCGTAGTCGAACGCGGCGCCCAGCTGCCCGAACCCCTCGTTGGCGTGGAAGGTGCCGCCGAAGGCGGCGACCGGGTCGAGCCGCGCATCCCGGAGCCGAGGCAGACGCTCCAGCATCAGGTTGACCTTGCCCTGCGCGCCCTCTGGGCGGGGCACGCTGCCCTCCTCGCCCAGCAGCCGCGCCAGCTCGAAAGGTGCGACGTTCGCCAGCACCATGGTGGCGCCCAGCCGGTATTCGCTGTCGCCTCGCCGGTACGTGACCTCGCCGTCCGGCGTGATCGATGTCACCTCGGCGCCGATCAGCAGGTCCGCTCCCGCGTCGAGAGCAGCTCGTCGCAGCGCGCCGGAGACCGCGCCCATGCCGCCGATCGGCACATCCCAGTCGCCGGTCCCCCCGCCGATCACGTGGTACAGGAAGCAGCGGTTGGCACCCAGCGACTCGTCGATCGTTGGCGCGAAGGTGCCGATGAGACCATCGGTGAGCACGACGCCTCGCACCAGGTCGTCCGCGAAGCGACGCTCGACCGTTGCACCGATCGGATCGTCGATCAGCTCGGTCCAGAGGGCGTCGTCGCCGAGCATCCTGCGGGTCTCGGCGCGGGTCATCAGCGGCTCGGTCACGGTCGGGAAGAGGCTGCGGGCCAAGCGCGCGGTGCCGTCGTAGAAGTCGGACCAGGCCTCGGCATCCGCTGAGGCTCCGATCGCCGCAAATGAGGCCGCCGTCGCCTCCGGATCGCCGGTGTCGACGAGCAGCCCGGTCGCCGTGCCCGGGAGTGGCGTGTATGAGGAGTAGCGCCGACGGGCGAGCCGGATGTCGAGCCTCAGCTCGTCGATGATCCGCTGCGGCAGCAGGCTCACCAGGTACGAGTAGCGGGAGAGCCTCGCCTCAACCCCGGGGAACGCCTGCGTCGAGACCGCGGCGCCCCCCACCTCGTCGAGACGCTCCAGCACGATGACGCGTTTGCCGGCGAGAGCCAGATAGGCGGCGGCGGTGAGCCCGTTGTGGCCGCCGCCCACGATGCAGACGTCGTACCGGGCTGAGCTGGTCAGACGGCCGCCCTCGACCGACTGGTTGGCATGCCCCTCTGCTCGGCGATCTCGCACACCTCGGGGCTGAGTTTGTCGAGCACGTGCTGGGATGCATCGCCGATGGCGGCTCGCTGCTCATCGCCGAGAACGTCGAAGAACAGTTCACGGATCGTGCGGTTGTGGTTGCGCATCGCGCCAAGAAGCACGCGGCGCCCCTCGGAGGTGGGTGCGATCCATGTGCCACGTCCGTCGGTGTTGCACTCGGTGCGCACGACGAGATCGCGTGCCTCCATGCGGGCCACCTGATGCGAGACCCGACTCTTCTCCCAGGCCAGCAGCTCGGCGAGTTCGCCGGTGCGCACCTGGTGGTCGTCTGCCTGCTGCAGCATGAGCAGCACGGAGTAGTCCGCGTGCGAGATGCCGGCGTCGCTCTGCAGGCGGCGGTCGAGTTCGCGGGAGAGCTGGCTGCTCATCGTCATGAAGTCGCGCCAGACCGCCCAGTCCTGATCGCTCAGTTCCTCCGCGGCCGCCATGCGGGAGATGTTACTCGGGAAGCCCGGATCGGGCCGGGTGACCCGTTCCAACCGCGGTGCTGACCGTGTAGCGGGGCCCGCTCTTTCCGTGCGCAATTCAGGAAGAACCGTCGGAATGGGCCCGAAATCGCACGAAAACTGCGGGCTGACCTGAATTGCGAACAGAGCGCGCGCGGCTCGGGGAGACTGAAGCGTGACCTTCGAGCCGAACGAGCACCCGAGTGCCCCCCTGACCGACGGGATCCCGACCGCCGAGGAGACTGTCGCCCTGGTGCGGCGCTGGTTGAAGTCGAGCGCGGGAGTGAAGCCCGACCCGAGTGCACAGCGTCTCGCCGGCGTGCTGAAGGACCCGCGCGGGCTCGAGTTCACGCTGGGATTCGTCGACAAGGTGGTGCGTCCCGAAGACATCCGGGTCGCGGCCAAAAACCTGGAGCTGCTTGCGCACAAAGTGCCGCGCTTCCTCCCCTGGTATCTGAGGGCGGCGATCGCGGTCGGGGGCGGTTTCGCGCGGATCCTGCCCTGGCCGATCATCCCGATCTCGCGGGGCGTGCTCCGCCGCATGGTCGCGCACCTAGTCGTCGACGCCGATCCGAAGAAGCTCGGAAAAACGCTCCGCACCCTTCGGACCCGCGGCATTCGGCTCAATGTGAACCTGCTGGGCGAGGCCGTGCTCGGCGACAGGGAGGCGCGCGGGCGGCTGGCAGGCACGAGCGAGCTGCTCGCCCGGGATGACGTGGACTACGTGTCGGTGAAGGTGTCATCCGTGGTGAGTCAGCTCTCGATGTGGGGTTTCGACGAGACGGTGTCGCGGGTGGTCGAACGGCTCACGCCGCTGTACGAGCAGGCCGCGGCATCCACGAGCACGAAGTTCATCAACCTCGACATGGAGGAGTTCCGCGACCTCGACCTCACGATCGCGGTGTTCACGGGTCTTCTCGAGCAGCCGGGGCTGCAGCGGCTTGAGGCTGGAATCGTGCTGCAGGCGTACCTGCCCGATTCGGTCGCGGCGCTCGACCGGCTCACCACCTGGGCGCGACACCGGGTCGCGGAGGGCGGTGCCGGCATCAAGGTGCGTGTCGTGAAAGGCGCGAACCTCGCCATGGAGCACGTCGACGCGCGGGTGCACGGCTGGCCGCTCGCCACCTGGTCCACCAAGCGGGACACCGACACCAACTACAAGCGTCTTCTCGTGCGCGCATTCACCCCGCAGAACACGGATGCGGTTCGCATCGGCGTCGCCGGCCACAACCTGTTCGACCTCGCCTTCGCCTGGCTGCTCGCGACCGGGCGCGGGGTGCAGAACCGGGTGGAGATCGAGATGCTGCTCGGAATGGCCACGGCGCAGGCCGACGCGGTGCGGAAGGAGACCGGGGGGCTGCTGCTCTACACGCCGGTCGTGCATCCGGGCGAGTTCGACTCGGCGATCAGCTATCTGGTGCGCCGCCTCGAGGAGAACGCGTCGAGCGAGAACTTCATGTCCGGCGTGTTCGAGCTCGATGACGCGAAGATCTTCGCGCGGGAAGCCGACCGGTTCGCCGTCTCGCTCCGGGAGCTGGATGATGCGGTCCCGCCCAGTCGGCGCGTGCAGAACCGCCTCCACCCCGAGTTGCCGGTCACCGGGGCGGAGTTCGCGAACGAACCGGACACCGATCCGGCGATCGCCGCGAACCGCGAGTGGGGGCTCGCCCACCTGGAGCGCAGCGTGAACTCCCGGCTCGGGGTCGAGACGCTGGCCGCCGCATCCGTGACCGAGCTGCACGCGTTGCAGGTGCTCGTTGCGGCGACGGCCGAGGCGGGCGCCGACTGGGGTCGCACGAGCGGCGCCGACCGCGCCGAGCTGCTCGACCGGGTTGGCGAGGTGCTCTCGGTGTTCCGGGGGCGCCTGATCGAGGTCATGGCGGCCGAGACCGGCAAGACGATCGCCGAGGCGGATGTCGAGGTCAGCGAGGCCATCGACTTCGCCCACTACTACGCGGCCCGCGCCCGCGAACTCGACTCGATCGAGGGCGCGACCTTCCACCCCGAGGCGCTCACGCTCGTCGTGCCGCCGTGGAACTTCCCGGTCTCGATCCCGGCCGGCGGGGTGCTCTCGGCGCTCGCGGCGGGAAGCGCGGTGCTCCTCAAACCCGCCCCGCAAGCGCGGCGCAGCGGTGCGGTGCTGGCCGAGGCGATCTGGGAGGGCGGCATCCCGCGCGAGGTCTTCGGGCTCGTCGATGTCGCGGAGAATGAGCTCGGCCAGGCGCTCATCACCGCCCCCGAGGTCGGTCGCGTCGTACTCACCGGCAGCTACGAGACGGCCGCGCTGTTCCGCTCGTGGAAACCGTCGTTGCCGCTTCTGGCGGAGACCAGCGGCAAGAACTCGATCATCGTGACACCTTCGGCCGACCTGGATCTCGCGGTCAGCGATGTCGTGAAGAGCGCGTTCGGTAACGCAGGGCAGAAGTGCTCGGCGGCCTCTCTCGTCATCTTGGTCGGCTCGGTCGCCTCGTCGGAGCGTTTCCGACGTCAGCTCGCGGACGCTGCAGCCACCCTCGCCGTCGGGTATCCGGTCGACCCCGCCACCCAGATGGGTCCGGTCATCGAGCCCGTGCACGGCAAGTTGGCCCACGCCCTCACCACTCTCGCCGAGGGGGAGAGTTGGGTCGTGAAGCCCCGGCAGCTGGACGACACCGACCGGCTCTGGTCGCCCGGCGTGCGCGACGGGGTCGCCTCGGGCAGCGAGTTCCACCTCACCGAGTACTTCGGCCCGGTGCTCGGCATCATGGAGGCCGCGACGCTCGCCGAAGCCATGGCGATGCAGAACGCGGTGGCTTACGGGCTCACCGCGGGCATCCATTCGCTCGACCCTGACGAGGTCACGACCTGGCTGGGGGGCGTGCAGGCCGGGAACCTCTATGTGAACCGACCCATTACGGGTGCGATCGTACGCCGGCAGCCGTTCGGCGGCTGGAAGCGTTCCACCGTGGGACCTGGCGCCAAGGCGGGCGGGCCGAACACCCTCTTCGTGCTCGGATCCTGGACGCCCGTCGGGGCCGCGCCCTCGGGCGAGCTGCACCTCGAGGGGGTGGATGCCCGTGTCACAGCGGTCGTGGAGGCGTCACAGCCCGCCATCGATTACGCCGAGTTCGAGACGGTGCGTCGCGGAGTGCTCTCCGACCGCGACGCCTGGGACGCCGAGTTCGGCAGCGCGCGGGATGTCTCCGCGCTCTCGGTGGAGCGCAACGTGTTCCGTTACCGTGCGGCATCCACCACGATCCGCCTGGCGGAGGGCGGCTCGCTGGCCGAGTTCGTGCGGGTGCTCGCGGCGGGTGTGCTGGCTCGCGCCTCGGTGCGGGTGAGCTCGGCGGTGCCGGTGCCGTCTGGGCTTCTGCCGTTCGTCGGCGCGACCGACCTCGGCGGCGACACGGTCTTCGGAATCGAGTCGGTCGCGATCGAGACGGATGCGGCCTTCGCGGTGCGCGTGCGAACCGAGTTGCCGAGCCGCGTTCGGCTGGTGGTGTCGACGGGCTCGACCACCGCTGCCGAGTTGGCTGCCGCGATCGACGGCACCCCGGATGTCGCGGTCTGGGCCGGCCCGGTCACCACCGCCGGGCGGCTCGAACTGCTGCCCTTCCTGCGCGAGCAGGCCGTGTCGATCACGGCACACCGCTTCGGCAACCCGGACCGCGGCATGGCCGGGCTGCGCCTGTAGGCCGCGGGCGCAGGTGCCGAGCCGGACAGCACTGGTCACTGAACGCACTCCGCAAACTAAGCACGGTGCTTACTTTGCGGAGTGCAGCGAGCAGAGACCCTCAGCGCAGGGCGGCGCGCACGAAGTCGAGCGCGGAATCCGGGCTGACGCCGAGGGCACGAACCCGCGCCGCGTATGTGGCGGCGGCCTCCTGGGCGGCGTGCGCCGCGGCATCCGTCGACAGCGAGATCACCGTGCCATTGCGGCCACGCGTCTCGATCGCACCGGCCGCCTCGAGCTCGCGGTAGCTCCGCGCAACTGTGTTGACGGCGAGGCCGAGTTCGGCAGCGAGAGCACGCACCGTCGGCAAGCGGGCACCGGGCGGGAGCGAGCCGTCGGCGATTTTCTCGAGCACCTGGGCGCGCACCTGTTCGAACGGCGGAGTGGCCGAGTGCGCGTCGACGGCGAACGTCGGAATCGCGTCGCTCATGACGGCGCGTGCGCTTCCAGAAACTGGTAGACCTCGGTCAGGTCGACGCCGGTGAACGTCCCGGTGGGAAGTGCCGCCAGCAGAGAGGATTCGAGCCGAGCGCTCGGCCACGCCTTGTCGGCCCAGCGTGACGCCAGGCCGGCGGGGGGCTGCCGACAGCACGCCGGATCCGGGCAGGTCGACACCTGGCGCCGCACCGTGTCCCGCCCGCGAAACCACTTCGCGTGGGCGAACGGCGTTCCCACACTCACCGAGAACACCCCATTCGCGGTCGTCTGGATGCTCGAGGTGCACCAGGACGTGCCCGCCGGCTTGTCGGTGTACTGGTGGTAGGGGCTGAAGCGGTCCTCCACGTCGAACACCTGCCTGGCGCTCCACTTGCGGCAGACGAACTGCCCCTCGACAGCCCCGAGCGCGTCGGTCGGGAAGGCGACCCCGTCGTTCTCATACGCCTTCGAGATCGCCCCACTCTCGTGCACTTTGAGGAAGTGCACCGGCAGTCCCAGATGCTTCGTGGCGAGGTTCGTGAAGCGATGCGCCGCGGTCTCGTACGACACCGCGAAGGCGTCGCGCAGGTCCTCGACCGAGAGTTCGCGCGCCTGCTTCGCGGCGCTCAGGAACTCGACCGCGCTCCGCTCCGGGAGCATCAGAGCCCCCGCGAGATAGTTGGTCTCGACACGCTGGCGCAGGAAGTCGGCGAAGGCCTGCGGCTCGGGGCGGCCGAGCACATGGGCGGCCAGCGCCTGCAGCAGCTCGGATCGCGGGTCCCCTCCTCCGGACCGCACCGGCAGGTAGATCCGGCCGTTCTCCTGGTCGGTGACGCTGCGGGTGGTGGACGGCAGGTCGGCGACGTAGTGCAGCGTAAAACCGAGGTGCCCCGCCAGGTCGGAGGCCACGCGCTGCGACAGCGGCCCTCCGCGATGCCCGACAGCCACGAGCAACTCGCGCGCGGTCTGTTCCAGTTCGGGGAAGTAGTTGCCGGCTTTCCGCTGCTCCGCACGCAACTCGGCGTTCGCGCGACGGGCCTCCTCCGGAGTGGCAGCGCGCTCTCGATGAAGGCGCTCGAGTTCGTCGTGCAACCCGAGGATCGTCTCGATCGCCTCGTCGCTCAGCGTCTTGCGCACCGGAAGGGCAGGGAGCGGCAGGCTCGCGTACAGCGGTCCGCGCTGGGCCCTCTCGAGCGCGATTTCGAGGGCCGCACGCTTCGACGGGGGCTCGGGGCTCAGCAGATCGTCGAGGGTAGTGCCCAGCACACGCGCCAACTTCTGCAGCTCGCCGAGTTTCAACTCGCGCTTGCCGTTCTCGATGACCGACACCTGGGACGGCGCTCGATCGAGGGCGGTCGCGAGCGCGTCGAGGGTGAGGCCGCGGTCCACCCGGAGTTGCCGGATGCGGCGGCCGACCGTGAGGGAGTCGAGCACCTCCTCATCGTCGAACGATTCGACCAGCTTCTCTGCCATACATCCCAGGATGCCACACCGCTTCTTTCGAGAAACAGAAACATTCAATTATTTCTGGGCAGCAACTTCGAGAAAACCCCTTGCGCGGGCGGCAGAGTCGAAGCAGACCAACCGAAGGAGCGATCATGACGAACCAGAACCGAGCGGGCGACCAGACCCAGACCGCCGCCGAACTCGAGGCCGAGTGGGCCGCCGACCCGCGCTGGAGCGGAGTCCGCCGCGACTACACCGCCGAAGACGTCATCGCCCTCCGCGGCTCGGTGCGCGAGGAGCGGACGCTGGCCCGCCGTGGGGCTGAGAAGCTGTGGGAGCAGATCCAGGCCAACAGCGACAACCCCGAGGAGTGGACGGCCGCCCTCGGCGCGATCACCGGCAACCAGGCGGTCCAGCAGGTGCGGGCCGGGCTCAAGGCGATCTACCTGAGCGGCTGGCAGGTCGCGGCCGACGGCAACCTCGCCGGCCAGACATACCCCGACCAGAGCCTGTACCCGGCCAACTCGGTGCCGAGCGTGGTGCGCCGCATCAACAACGCGCTGCTCCGCGCAGGGCAGATCGAGTTCGCCGAGTCGTTCGACGGGCGCTCGGAGGTCTCGACGGGCTCGACCGGCGAGATCGACTGGATGGCACCGATCGTCGCCGACGCCGAGGCCGGCTTCGGGGGCCCCCTGAACGCCTACGAGCTCATGCTCTCGATGATCGAGGCGGGGGCGGCCGGCGTGCACTGGGAGGACCAACTCGCCAGCGAGAAGAAGTGCGGGCACATGGGAGGCAAGGTGCTCATCCCGACCGGCCAGCACATCCGCACCCTCAACGCGGCGCGGCTCGCGGCCGACGTCTCGGGCGTTCCGAGCGTCATCATCGCCCGCACCGACTCGCTCGCGGCGACACTGATCACGAGCGACCACGACGAGCGCGACCGCCCGTTCCTCAAGGGAACACGCACCGCCGAGGGCTTCTACGACGTCGAGAACGGGATCGGGCCGGTCCTCGCGCGCGGTCACGCGTACGCGCCGTACGCCGACCTGCTCTGGGTCGAGTCGAGCGAGCCGGACATCGAGCTCGCGCGCACCTTCGCGGAGAGCATCCACTCCGAGTTCCCCGAGCAGAAGCTGGCGTACAACTGCTCGCCAAGCTTCAACTGGAAGCGCCACCTCGACGACGACCAGATCGCGCGATTCCAGCGCGAGCTGAGCGCGATGGGCTACGCGTTCCAGTTCATCACGCTTGCCGGTTTCCACTCCCTCAACCACGGGATGTTCGAACTCGCGCAGGGTTACAAGGATCGCCAGATGAGCGCGTACGTCGAGCTCCAGGAGGCCGAGTTCGCGGCGGAGGCGCGCGGCTACACCGCGACCAAGCACCAGCGGGAGGTGGGAACCGGCTACTTCGACCGGGTCGCCACCGCCCTCAACCCCGAGAGCGCGACGCTCGCGCTCGTCGGCTCCACCGAATCCGCCCAGTTCCACTAACCGCTTGTTCGCAATTCAGGTTGAAACCCCGGATTCGATCGATTCGCGACCGATTCAGCGTTCGCACCTGAATTACGAACGCCACGAACACGAAAGGCTTGAACATGACCGCCCAGAACCGCATGGAGTTGCTCGCTCCGCTGAGTGACCACTTCGACCGCATCCTCACGCCCGAGGCGCTCACCTTCCTCACCCGCCTGCACGACCAGTTCGCCGGCCGCCGACACGACCGCCTCGACGCACGGATGCAGCGGCGCACCGCGATCGACAACGGTCGCGACCTGCACTTCCTGCCCGAGACGGCGGCGATCCGCGACGATTCCACCTGGCGCGTCGCCGGCCCCGGCCCCGGACTCGAGGACCGCCGCGTCGAGATCACCGGTCCGACCGACCGCAAGATGACCATCAACGCGATGAACTCGGGTGCGAAGGTCTGGCTGGCCGACCAGGAGGACGCCACGAGCCCCACCTGGTTCAACGTGATCAACGGGCAGCTGAGCCTGTTCGACGCGATCCGCCGGCAGATCGACTTCACCTCGCCGGAGGGCAAGGAGTACAAGCTCGGTGCCACGACGCCCACGATCGTGATGCGTCCGCGCGGCTGGCACCTGGTCGAGAAGCACCTGCGGTACACCGACCCGGCGGGCATCTCGAGCCCGGCATCCGGTTCGCTGGTCGACTTCGGCTTGTACTTCTTCCACAACGCGAAGGAGCTGATCGCACGCGGCAGCGGCCCGTACTTCTACCTGGCCAAGACCGAGAACCACCTTGAAGCGCGGCTGTGGGATGACGTGTTCACATTCAGCGAGAACGCGCTCGGCATCCCGCACGGCACGG
>JALYHS010000519.1 GCA_030776385.1 Actinomycetota bacterium | reverse complement strand
GTTCTTACGCAGGCCCCGCGCTGGCGAGACACATTCATCGCGCTGCGGGCGTACAACTACCGGCTGTACGTGATCGGTCAGTTGTTCGCGAATATCGGCGGCTGGATGCAGCGGGTCGCCATCGATTGGCTCGTGCTCGAGCTGACCGGAAACGTGGCACTCGTCGGGCTCACCGTCACGCTCCAGTTCGCGCCGACTCTTCTCCTGGGCCCCTGGGCCGGAGTCATCTCCGACCGGTACAACCGGCACCGCACGCTGATCCTCACCCAGACCACGGGAACCGTCTTCAACGGCCTGCTGGCCGTGCTCGTGCTCACCGGTCACGCACAGGCCTGGATGGTGTTCCTGGTCGCCGGGATCACCGGGTGTTCGATGGCCATCGACTCGCCGTCGCGCTCCGCGTTCGTGACCGAGATGGTCGGATCCCATCGTCTCCGGAACGCGATCACCCTCAACGCGAGCATCTTCCACCTCGGGGGCCTCCTCGGTCCGGCGATCAGCGGGGTGCTGATCACCGTGGTCGGGTCGGGCTGGTCCATCGCGATCAACTCGGGCACTTCGGCGATCGCGGTGCTCGCCCTCGCCTGCATGCGCACTCACGAATTGCGTCGCTCACGGCGGGTGACGGCGGCCAAGGGCCAGATCCGCGAGGCGCTGCACTACGCGATCCGCAAGCCGACGATCTTCTGGCCGATCGTGCTGATGATGTTCGTCGCCACCTTCGGGATGAACCTGCCGGTGCTCTTCACGGCCTCGGCCAACGGCACATACGTCACCGGGGCATCCGGATATGGGCTCTACAGCTCGTTGGCGGCGGCCGGCGCGCTCGTCGGAACCTTCCTCATCACCCGCCGCAAGTCGATTCGACTGCGCTCGATCGTGATTGCGGTCGTCATCTACGGCGCGGTCACGGCGGTGGCAGGGGTCGCTCCGCTGTACGGCATCTTCCTGGGTGCGATCGTCGGCATCGGCATCTCGCGCATCGCCTTCGCGACCGCCGCCGAGACGCTGACCCAGTTCTCGACGAATCTCGGCATTCGTGGGCGGGTGATGTCGTTCTACATCATGGTCAACGTCGGAGGACAGGCCGCCGGCGGACTCATCATCGGCTGGGTCGCCGAAACGTTCGGGTCCCGGATCGGGTTCCTCGTCGCCGGCGGTGTCCCGCTGCTCGCGGGTCTCACGGTGGCGATCATCCTCGCCCATCGTCGGCAGCTCACCTTGCAGGTCAACCTGCGCCGTCCGCGGCAGTTCGTGCGGATCGTGCGTCGCCCGCAACCCGCGCTCTAGCGCGCGCCGTCAGCCCGCGGCGCGCTCGCTGCGGTCGAGCAGCCGCTCGAGTTCGTCCGTCGAGAGCGAGACGGTCTCGTTGCTGATTGTGCTGCCGAGGGTGGTCTGCGCGTCGTCGGTGAGCGCCGAGAGCAGTTCGACCGCGTCATCCACGATGGAAGTCGAACGCACCTCGGTGCCGTGCAGCAGCCAGCGAGCGACTTCCAGCTCGGCGAGCAGGGTGGCACGCTGCCGCAACTGACGGTCGATCTGGCCGCGGGCCGCGCCGTACGCGTCGAACGCGGCATCCGTCGCTCCCGGGCGGGTACAGCCGAGCAGCCACTGCAGGTCGAGGGCGGGGTCGCCGACGCGAAGACCGTGCCAGCCGAGAATGCCGGTGACCTGATCGGATGCCGCGAGCACCGACTCCGAGCCCATCGACCCGTTGATCACGGTGGAGGTGTACTGCCAGAGGGCGGATTCCGCTCCCGCGTGCTCCCAGCGCTGCTGCAGCGCGATTGGGACGAGACCCGTCGCGCACGCCCGGTCGACGAGGGCGATCGCCGCGCGGTGACCGTCGATGGCGTTGTGGGAGGCGAGCCCGGCATCCACGACGAAGCTCGTCGGCAGCGCGTGGACGGCGGCGATGGCCGTGCCGATCGACGCGGCCAACTCCGGCGTGATATCGGCGAGCGAGATCTTGTTGCCGTAGACGAACTCGTAGACGACGGCACGGGTTCCGGCGATCGGAACCTGTCCGGCGAAACTGGAGACGGCGAAGGGCAGGCGGGTACGCACGCCGGTGCTCAGCGCGCGCAGGGCGACCAGGTCGGCGGACTGCTCCGCCTCGGCCTTCTCGCTGCGGGGAACGCGCACGATCCAGTGGCCGCCGTCGCGCGCGGTGAGGAGGGCGGCGTCGAAATCGCCGTGACCCAGGGAGCCGAAGGCTTGGGCTCCGACGACGTCCAGCCCGGCCACGGCCGACGTCGCGAGCGCCGCTAGAGTGAAGTGGGATCTGGACATGACGACAGGGTAGGTCGGCGGATGCCCGACCCGGCCGCACGCCACGCCTTTCTCATTCGTCCCGGAGGTACCCGCTGAACGACTCCTTCGGCTCGCGGCTGCCCCTTTCCCGCACGTCCATCGATCGCGACCACCTGTCTCGGGCCCTCGGAGTCGAGGCGCTGCTCGCCGATCCGCTCGCCCGAGTGGTCGTGCTGCACGACCGGAAGGCGCTGCTCTCCGGCCCGGCGGCCCTCGCCCTGCCGACGCCCGGCGAGGTCGGAGCGCACGAGTTGGCCGTGTATCTGGGCCGGTCGATCGACGATGAAGCCGACCTTCCTGCCGGGTCGCCGATCACGCTGCTGGTCGTGGGTGAGGAGACCGCGGCCGGCTTCGGCGACGACGCGCAGTGGGGAGATCTGCGGATGCTCGGGGCGGAGCTGAGCGTCCGCGATGCGGGGCTCTTCACCGAGGCCCTCGCCATCGCCAACTGGCACACGAGCTACGGGTTTTCTCCGCGCACGGGGCGTGCCAGCATCCCGGATGCCGCAGGCTGGACGCGCCTCGATCCGGGCACCGAGACGGAGTCGGGCGCGGAATCGTTCCCTCGCACCGACTCGGCGATCATCGTCGGGATCACCGATGACGACGATCGGATGCTGCTCGGCTCCAACGCGATGTGGGAGAAGAACCGTTTCTCGTTGCTCGCCGGATTCGTCGAGCCGGGGGAGTCGCTCGAGGCGGCGGTGATCCGCGAGGTCTTCGAGGAGTCGGGCGTTCACGTGATCGACCCGATCTACAAGGGCAGCCAGCCCTGGCCGTTCCCGGCGTCGCTCATGCTCGGATTCCGGGCACGGGTCGCGCCTGGCACCTCGACGGTCGGCAAGGCGGACGGCGAGGAGATCCTCGAGATCCGCTGGTTCAGCCGCGAGGAGATGGCGGCGCAGGTGGCGGCGGGCGAGCTTCGACTGCCGGGAGCCACCTCGATCGCCCGCGCGATCATCGACGACTGGTACGGCGGCGAGCTGCCTGACGGCGGCCGCTGGTGAGATGCGACCATGGCCAACCTCGACGATGAACTGCTCCACGGGCTCGACCCCGATCAGCGCCGGGCCGCCAACGCGCTGCTCGGTCCCGTCGTCATCCTGGCGGGTGCCGGCACCGGCAAGACCCGCGCGCTGACCTACCGCATCGCCCACGGGCTGCGCACCGGAACATATTCGCCGGGCAGCGTCCTGGCGCTGACCTTCACCACCAAGGCCGCCGCCGAGCTGCGCGAGCGACTGCGGCGACTCGGCGCGAACGGGGCAGTCGCCCGCACCTTCCACTCGGCCGCGCTGCAGCAGCTCTCCCAGCACTGGCCGGACGTGATCGGCGGCTCCACCCCGAAGCTGGTCGAGAACAAGTCCCGTCTGATCGCCGAGGCGGGGGATGCTGCGAAGCTCCGACTGAGTGGTGGCACGATCCGCGATCTGGCCGCCGAGATCGAGTGGCGCAAGACCTCGGAGTTCAGCTTCGGCCGGTATGCGGCCGCGGCGGTGGCGCAGGACCGTCCGATGCCCGCCGGGCTCAGCGTCGAGGCGGTCGTCGACATCCAGAAGCGCTACGAGCAGATCAAGGATGACCGCCGCCGTCTCGACTTTGAGGACGTGCTGCTCGCCGCCGCCGGGATGCTCGACTCCGAGCCGCGGGTGCTGTCGCAGGTGCGCGCGCAGTTCCGCTTCTTCACCGTCGACGAGTATCAGGACGTCTCGCCGCTGCAGCACCGCCTGCTCGAACTCTGGAGAGGCGATCGCACCGACGTCTGCGTCGTCGGCGACGCGAGCCAGACCATCTATTCCTTCACCGGCGCCACCAGCTCCTATCTGCTGCAGTTCGAGCGGGAGTTCCCGCACGCGAACGTCGTGCGGTTGCGGCGCAACTACCGCTCCACGCCGAGCGTGCTCAGCCTCGCCAACCGGCTCATGAAGGGGCGGCCAGGAGCACTCGAGCTCGAGCCGTCGAGCGACTCGGTCGAACAGGAGCCCGGGGTCGCCGTGTTCGACGATGACGTCGCCGAGGCGAATGCGGTGGCGGATGCCGTGGCCAAGCAGGTGGCGTCCGGCACCCGACCCGAGCACATCGCCATCCTGTTCCGTGTGAACGAGCAGGCCGTCGCGCTCGAAGCGGCCCTCACGGAGCGCCGGGTCGCGGTTCGCCAGCTCGGCGCCTCCAAGTTCTTCAAGCTGTCATCGGTGCGGATGGTCGTGTCCGCGTTGCGCGTGCAGGCACGCTCGCACCCCGACGAGTCGATGCGGAAGGTCGTGTCGGACATCGCGCGCGAGGCCGGCTGGAGCATCCGTCCCGAGGACTCGTCCCTGCCGCGCGAGAGCTGGGATGCCCTCGACGCGATCGTGCGTTTCTCGACCGACCTGCCGGATGGCGTGACGCTGGAGCGATTCTCGGAGGAACTGACCGAGCGCGAGGAGGCGAACAACGAGCTGACGGTGTCGGCGGTCGTGCTGTCGACACTCCACAGTGCGAAAGGCCTCGAGTGGGACACGGTGTACCTCATCGGCCTGAGCGAGGGGCTGCTGCCGATCAACTACGCCAAAGACGCGGCCGCGATCGACGAGGAACGCCGGCTGCTCTACGTCGGCATCACGCGAGCACAGCGACGGCTGCTGCTCTCCTGGTCGCGGGTCGGATCGCGCGGCCAGCAGCGGGAGCCCAGTCGCTTTCTGCAGGAGTTGCGCAGCGGCAGTCCGCAT
>JALYHS010000518.1 GCA_030776385.1 Actinomycetota bacterium | reverse complement strand
ACCCTGCACTTCGTGCGCCCCGACGACCTTCCGTGGATGCTGGAGCTCACCGGCCGCCGCATGGCGCGTTCCGCGGCCGGTCGTCACCGCCAGCTCGAGCTCGACGAACAGCAGTTCGATCGCGCCGAGCGGATCGCGCGCGAACGCCTGGACGGCGGCGCGACCGTCTCCCGGGCCGAGCTGCTCGAGGCCTTCGCCGCGGGCGGAGTGCCGACGACCGGGCAACGGGGAGCGCACCTGCTTGTTCAGCTCGCCCATACGGCCGTCACGGTGCTGGTCGGCCAGTCGGAATACGCCCTACTCGCGCACCGCGTCCCGACGCCGCGCGTGCTCGAGCCCGATGAGGCTCTGCGGGAGTTCGCGCTGCGGTATTTCCTCTCGCACGGTCCGGCGACGATCCAGGATTTCGCGTGGTGGTCGTCGCTGACCCTCACCGACGCGCGGGCCGGCCTCGCCGCCGCCCGCGAGCAACTCGACGAGCTGGAGGTGGGCGGGACGCGCTACTACCTGCCTCCCGGACTCGAGCCCGCCGGCCGCGCCGTGCACCTGCTGCCCGGGTTCGACGAGTACCTTCTCGGCTACAGCGACCGCCGTGCACCTCTCTCGGGTGCAGGCACAGAGGTGATCGTCCCGGGCGGCAACGGAATGTTCCTGTCGACGATCGTCGTCAACGGGGAGGTAGTGGGGTCATGGCGCCGCGCCGCCAAGGCCAACCGGGTGGAGCTAACGACGTCGCCGTTCGCGGAGCTCAGCGCGACGACACGCTCGGCGATCGGGAGGGCGGCGGAGCGCTACGGACGCTACCTGGAACAGCCCATCGAGGTCGACCCGAACGTCGCCAAGCCTCGCTGAACCGCCCGTTCAGAGGGCGGGGATGTGATCGAGCCAGCTGAGGCTCGCGAACTGCTCGACGGTGAGTCCGAATCCGCCCGGGTCGCCCGCGATGCGGCGGCGCAACTCGGGGAACTCGCTGCCGGCCCGGATCGCGACATCCGTTCCTGCGGGCGTCACGCTCGACTTCTCGAAGTGGAGCACGAGCACGTCCTCGGTCAGCGATGCCACGTGCCAGTGGCTGCGCAGCAGCCCGAGCACTCCGGCTCCACGCCACACGAAGTGATCTCCGGCCCAGCGGTCGACGCCGGTGATGGTGCGCCGACGACCGCGCTCATCGGTGTAGTGCACCCGATCGTCGAGGGCGAGGGGCTTCTCGGTGCGCAGCGCGTACTCGAACTCTGGGTTGCGCCGGGATCCGTTCACCCACATCGGGAAATTGGTGGCGCTGATGCGCCAGGTTCCTGGCAGGGAGCCGCGGATCGTGTCGACCTCCACCGCGTCCGTCATGGTGCCAGGCTAACCGGCAACGCTGGGCATCCGGTGGACCCCGGGCCGAGCGCCGAGCGCGTCGCGGCGGCGCGCCACCCTACGCTGTCCCCATGTTCCGCCGCGCCTCCGCGATCGTCCGCAGCACGCATCCGGGGCCCACGCTCGCCGTCACGGTGGTCGCCGGGCTACTCGGCGTTGCGGTCGGCCTCGAGCCGTGGCGCGTCGCCGTGCTGACGGGGGCGATGCTGCTCGACCAGGCATCCGTCGGACTCTCCAATGACTGGATCGACGCGGATCGAGACCGCGCGGTCGGTCGCACCGACAAGCCGATCGTCGCCGGCGAGATCCCGGCGCACGTGGTGCGCGGCGTCGCCTGCGTCGCCGCCGCGGGCGCCCTTCTGCTCACCCTTCCCCTCGGACTCGCGGCCACCGCCGCCCACGCTCTCGCCCTCGGATCGGCATGGAGCTACAACGCCGCGCTGAAGAAATCGCCCTTCTCGGTGCTGCCATACGCGGTGAGCTTCGGGCTGCTGCCCGCGATCGCGAGTCTCGCGCGGCCCGTTCCGGCGTTCCCGGTCTGGTGGGCCTTCGCCGCGGGGGCCATGCTGGGAGTGGCGGCCCACTTCGCGAACGTGCTGCCCGACCTCGATGACGACCGCGAGACAGGTATCCGGGGGCTGCCCCATCGGCTTGGTCTGCGTGCCTCGATCGTGATCACGTGGGCCGCTCTCGTGCTCGCGGCGGCGGCGATCACGGTCGGCAGCGCGGAATCGCCGGTCTCCCTGCTCGGAATGGCGGGCTCCGTGGGGATCGGCGTCACCGGCCTCGTGCTGGCGCTGCGGCGGGGAGTGGGGCGCTGGCTGTTCCGCCTCGTGATCGCGGCGGCTCTGATCGATGTCACGATGCTGGTACTTGCGGGCTCTCGTCTGCTCGCGCAGTGAAACGCACCGTGAACGTTTTCGGCGCCCGTCTCGTTGAACCGTCAGGGAGGTGCGCGCTGTGAACACGGATGAGGCCGATGCGCTGCGCGCCCTCGCCGATGCCCACTCCGCCGCCGTCTGGCGTTACGTGGTGCATCTCACCGGGGATCACGCGGGAGCCGACGACGTCGTGCAGGAGACACTGCTCCGCGCCTGGCGTACCCCCGCGATCCTCGCCCAGGCACCCGAGAGCGCCCGATCATGGATGTTCACGGTCGCCAGGCACCTCGTGATCGACGAGGTGCGCAGCGCCCGTAAACGCCACGAGCTCACGGTCGATGAGGTGCCGGAACGGGTCGAACGCGACCGAACGGACGCGCTGTTCGAGACGCTCCTGGTCGAGGAGGCGCTCGCCGGGCTGGGACCTGAGCATCGCTCGGTCATCGTCCACGCCTACTACGGCGGCCGCAGCATCGCCGAGGTGGCGCGCGAGTTGGGGATCCCCGAGGGGACAGTGAAGTCGCGGCTTCACTACGGATTGCGCGCGCTCCGGCTCGCGCTGCAGGAGAAGGGGGTGACGCGATGACACCCGATCACGCGCACGAGGAACAGCGGCCCGATCACGACAGGTTCGCCGACTGGGACGCCGCATACG
>JALYHS010000517.1 GCA_030776385.1 Actinomycetota bacterium | reverse complement strand
CCTCCCCACCGAAAGGTGCTCCGTGGTCCCCCTCACCATCCCCAGCCCGCCGCTCGACTGGTCGGTGTTCTATGTCGGCACCTGGATCCACTCCTGGCTGCCGGCCTGGAATGAGAACTGGACGCTTCCCGTGCACATGTATGCCCTGTGCATCCTGGCCGGAATCATCGTGGCGATAGTGGTCACCAATCACCGCATGGTGCGTCGTGGGGCCGAGCCGTGGATCATCGTGGACATCTCGCTCTGGGCCATTGTGCTTGGCATCATCGGCGCCAGGATCTGGCATGTCGCCACGCACATCGCCGACTACTTCGGGCCCGGGAAGAACACCTGGAACCCCTTCATCGCCGGCGCCGTCTGGAACGTCTGGGACGGCGGCCTCGCGATCTTCGGCGTGCTGCTTGGCGGCGGTTTCGGCATCTGGATCGCCTGCCGTCGCGCCGGCCTGCGGTTCCTCAGCGTCGCCGATGCCCTGATGCCGGGCCTGCTGTTGGCGCAGGCCCTCGGTCGCCTCGGCAACTACTTCAACCACGAGCTCTACGGTCTGCCGACGAACCTCCCGTGGGGACTCCAGATCGAATCCGACAACCTCGCCTATCCGAGCGGGCTTCCGACCTCGGGCGTCTACTTCCACCCGACCTTCCTTTACGAGATGATCTGGAACGTCTTCGGGGTGATCCTCATCCTGGCGATCGAGAACAAGTGGAGCATCGTGGCCGGTCGCCGGCTGCCGATCAGTCTGCAGTTCACGCGGCGCGCCAACTGGCAGTGGGGCAAAGTGCTCGGCCTTTACCTCGTCTGGTACGGGCTCGGGCGCACCTGGTTCGAGTCGATCCGCATCGACCCCAGCCAGACCTACTTCGGCGTCCGCTCCAACGTCTGGGGTGCTCTGGCGGCGATCGTGCTCGGCATCATCATCATCGCCGTGCAGACTCGGCGCCACCCGGGCATCGAACCGAGCATCTACCTCTCGGGGGAGCAGTGGACAGCGCCCTCTGAGATAGACTCCGAAGACACCTACTCCGATACCGACGAAGAAGGCGATGACGCCGAGACGGGCTCGAGTGAGAAGGGTGCTCCCGCCACAAGCGGGGCGTCCCGACCCGCGTAAGCGCCACACCTCACCAGGCGTCCAGCGACACCAGGCCGATCCGCTCCCGCGGTTCCGGCACACCTCCACTCGTTGGGCCATTGACGTCCCATCACCTGCACCATCGTGAGGACGGTACTCATGGCGCACCACAACGCATCCGAAAAACGCAACGCATCCGAGCAGTTCAGTTCGGTCCCCCCGGCACAAGGGCTCTACGACCCGCGCCGTGAGAAGGACGCATGCGGTCTCGCCATGGTCGCCACCCTGCGTGGCACGGCGGGGCACGACATCATCGCCCTGGCCCTGGAGGCTCTGCGCCACCTCGAGCACCGCGGCGCGGTCGGGTCGGATGCCGGCACCGGCGACGGGGCAGGCATCGTCACGCAGATGCCGGACGCGTTCCTGCGCGCGGTGGCCGGCTTCGAGCTGCCGCCGGTCGGACGCTACGCCGTCGGGATGGCGTTCCTCCCTCTCGACGAGTCGGAGCGCGAGACGCTCAAGTCAGAGGTCGGCATCATCGCCGAGCAGGAGGGGCTTCGCGTGCTGGGCTGGCGCGAGGTTCCGACCGACCCGACGCACCTCGGCCATCTCGCTCGGGAAGCCGCACCGGCCTTCGAGCAGCTGTTCCTGGAATCCACTCGCACCGACGACGCCGGAGTTCCCCTCGCCGGCATCTTCCTCGACCGGCTGACCTTCCGCGTCCGTAAGCGCGCCGAACGGGAACTCGGCGCATACTTCCCCTCGCTGTCGGCCCGCACGCTGGTCTACAAGGGCATGGTCACGACGCTCCAGCTCGAGCCGTTCTACCCCGACCTGAGCGACGAACGCTTCGCCTCGAAGCTCGCACTCGTGCACTCGCGGTACTCGACGAATACCTTCCCCTCCTGGCCGCTGGCGCAGCCGTTCCGGATGATCGCGCACAACGGCGAGATCAACACCGTGCAGGGCAACCGCAACTGGATGCGCGCCCGCCAGAGCCAGCTGGAATCCGAGCTGCTCGGCGACCTGCGTCCCGTGCTCCCGATTGTCAGCGAGGGCGCAAGCGACTCGGCATCCTTCGACGAGGTCGTGGAACTCCTGACCCTCGGGGGCAGATCGTTGCCGCACTCGATCATGATGATGGTGCCAGAGGCCTGGGAGAATCAGGTCGACATCGATCCCCGCCGTCGCAGCTTCTACGAGTACCACTCGATGATGATGGAACCGTGGGACGGACCGGCCGCCCTGGTCTTCACCGACGGCTCGCTGGTCGGCGCGACCCTCGACCGGAACGGGCTGCGTCCCGGCCGCTTCGTGGTGACGGACGACGGACTCGTCGTGCTCGCCAGCGAGATCGGCGTGCTGGACTTTCCGCCCGACAAGATCGTCCGCAAGGGCCGCCTGCGTCCCGGCAAGATGTTCCTGGTCGACACCGTCGCCGGGCGCATCGTGGAGGACGACGAGATCAAGGCCGAGCTCTCGGGAGCCGAGCCCTGGCAGGACTGGCTGGATGCCGGCCGGATCCACCTCGCCGACCTTCCCGAGCGCGAGCACATCACCCACACCCCGGCCTCCGTCGTGCGCCGCCAGCGGACCTTCGGCTACACCGAGGAGGAGGTGCGCATCCTGGTGTCACCGATGGCGCAGAACGGCGCCGAGCCTCTCGGCGCGATGGGCTCGGACACCCCGATCGCGATCCTCAGCGACCGTCCCCGGCTGCTCTTCGACTACTTCACCCAGGCCTTCGCCCAGGTGACGAACCCGCCGCTGGACAGCATCCGCGAAGAGGTTGTCACCTCAATGAAGCTGGGCCTCGGCCCGGAGCGGAACCTGCTCGCCGCCACGCCAGAGCACGCCAGGCAGATCGTGCTCGACTTTCCGGTGATCGACAACGACGAGCTCGCGAAGATCCAGCATTTCGAGACGGAGAGTGGACGCAAGCCCGCGCATGTCATCAAGGGCCTGTACCGGGTGAGCGACGGCACCGACGCGCTGACCGAGCGACTGGCCGCGATGTGCCAGGAGGCCGACGAGGCCATCGACGGCGGCACCCAGTTCCTGGTGCTCAGCGACCGGGATTCCAACGCCGAGTACGCGCCGATTCCGTCGCTGCTCATGCTCGCCGCCGTGCACCATCACCTGATCCGTCAGGAGACCCGGATGAAGGTCGGCCTGATCGTCGAAGCCGGCGATGTGCGCGAGGTTCACCATGTCGCGCTCCTCATCGGCTACGGCGCCTCGGCGATCAACCCCTACCTCGCGATGGAGACCGCCGAGCAGCTCGTGCTCAGCGGCATGATCACCGGGATCACGCCCGAGAAGGCCGTCAAGAACCTCATCAAGGCGCTCGGCAAGGGTGTGCTGAAGATCATGTCCAAGATGGGCATCTCGGTTGTGGGCTCGTACGCGGGCGCTCAGGCATTCGAGGCCGTCGGGTTGAGCCAGGGCTTCGTCGATCGGTACTTCACCGGCACGACCAGTCTGCTGGGCGGCGTCGGCATCGAGGTGATCGCGGCCGAGAACACCGCGCGCCACACCGCCGCGTATCCGGAGGACGGCGCGATCATCGCCCATGAGCGGCTGCAGGTCGGCGGCGAGTACCAGTGGCGCCGCGAAGGCCCGACGCACCTGTTCAACCCGGACACGGTGTTCCGCCTTCAGCACTCGACGCGGGCCAAGCGCTACGACATCTTCCGCGAGTACACGAAGCTCGTCGACGACCAGGCGGAGCATCTGCAGACGCTCCGCGGGCTCTTCGGCCTCTCGGCGCATGGCCGCGCGCCCGTGCCGATCGACGAGGTCGAGTCGATCTCCGCCATCATCAGCCGCTTCAACACCGGGGCGATGAGCTACGGATCGATCAGCCAAGAGGCGCACGAGACGATGGCGATCGCGATGAACCGGATCGGCGGACGCAGCAACACGGGCGAGGGCGGTGAGGATGTCGAGCGCTTGCTCGATCCCGAGCGCCGCAGTCGCATCAAGCAGGTGGCGAGCGGCCGGTTCGGGGTGACGAGCATGTACCTCACCAACGCCACCGACATCCAGATCAAGATGGCGCAGGGCGCGAAGCCGGGCGAAGGCGGGCAGCTGTCGGCGACCAAGGTCTACCCGTGGATCGCGCGCACCCGCCATTCGACGGCCGGGGTCGGCCTCATCTCGCCACCGCCGCACCACGACATCTACTCGATCGAGGATCTCAAGCAACTCATCTTCGACCTGAAGCGCGCCAATCCCGAGGCGCGGGTGCACGTCAAACTGGTGTCGCAGTCCGGCATCGGCGCGGTCGCGGCAGGCGTGACGAAGGCGCTGGCGGATGTCGTGCTAGTCTCCGGCCACGACGGCGGCACCGGTGCATCTCCACTGAACTCGCTCAAGCACGCCGGGACCCCCTGGGAGATCGGCCTGGCCGAGACCCAGCAGACCCTGATGCTGAACGGGATGCGCGACCGCGTCATCGTGCAGGTCGACGGACAGATGAAGACGGGTCGGGACGTCATCGTGGCGGCCCTGCTCGGCGCCGAGGAGTACGGTTTCGCGACCGCGCCCCTCGTCGTGAGCGGGTGCATCATGATGCGCGTCTGCCACCTCGACACCTGCCCCGTCGGCGTCGCCACCCAGAATCCTGAGCTGCGCGCGCGCTTCTCGGGCAAGCCCGAGTTCGTGGAGACCTTCTTCGAGTTCCTGGCCCAGGAGGTGCGCGAGTACCTCTCGGAGCTCGGATTCCGCTCCCTCGACGAGGCCATCGGCCACGCCGAGTTGCTGGATGTCGACCGCGCCATCGACCACTGGAAGGCCGACGGTCTCGACCTCACGCCTATCCTGGTCGGCCCGACGTTCCGAGCGGACGAGCCGCGTCGCAACCGTCGCGGTCAGGAGCACGAGCTGGAGAAGCACTTCGACGTCGAGCTCATCAAGCGGTCGGCGAACGCCCTCGAACACGGCGAGAAGGTGCATATCGAGCTGCCCGTGCGCAACACGGAACGCGCCATCGGCACCATGCTCGGCCACGAGGTCACGAAGAAGTACGGCGAGCACGGTCTGCCGCCCGGAACCATCGAGGTCTCGATGACCGGATCCGCCGGCCAGTCGCTCGGCGCGTTCATGCCCGCTGGCATCACCCTGCGCCTGGAGGGCGACAGCAACGACTACGTGGGCAAAGGACTCTCGGGCGGGCGGATCGTCGTGCGTCCGCCGCGAGCCGCCGTGTTCCCGGCCGAACGCAACGTGATCGCCGGCAACGTCATCGGCTACGGCGCGACGCAGGGGAGCATGTTCATCCGCGGCGTCGTGGGCGAG
The DNA here is from genome assembly GCA_030776385.1 of Actinomycetota bacterium. Classification (GTDB taxonomy): domain Bacteria; phylum Actinomycetota; class Actinomycetes; order Actinomycetales; family Microbacteriaceae; genus Lysinimonas. Next base: position 1,803 of record JALYHS010000517.1, on the reverse strand, counting down.
CGGTTCCTGGTGCGCAACTCGGGGGCGAGCGCCGTCGTCGAGGGCGTCGGCGACCACGCGCTCGAGTACATGACGGGCGGGCTCGCCGTCATCCTCGGAACCACCGGGCGCAACCTCGGTGCCGGGATGTCGGGGGGAACCGCGTACATCTACGAGCTCCGGCCCGAGCGCGTGAACCGTGACGCGCTGTCGACGGGGGAGCTCTCCCTGCTCCCGCTGGAGAGCGCGGACATCGAGATTCTCAGCGATCTGCTACAGCAGCACGTTGCGGAGACCGACTCGCCGCTCGCGCAGCGGATGCTGAACGATCCGGAGTCGATCGCGAAGTTCGTGAAGGTCCTGCCGCGCGACTACGCCGCCGTGCTCAAGACTCGCCAGACGGCGCTCGACGAGGGTCTCGATCCCGACGGCGATGTCGTCTGGTCGCGCATCATGGAGGTGACAGGTGGCTGACCCCAAAGGGTTTCTGAAGACGCAGGAGCGCGAGCTCCCGAAGCGGCGACCCGTTCCGGTGCGCATCATGGACTGGAAAGAGGTCTACGAGGCGCAGGATCCTGAGCAGCTTCGTCGTCAGGCCGGACGCTGCATGGACTGCGGGATCCCGTTCTGCCACCACGGCTGTCCCCTCGGCAACCTGATCCCGGAGTGGAACGACCTCACCTGGCGCAACGAAGGTCGTCAGGCCATCGAGCGACTGCACGCCACCAACAACTTCCCGGAGTTCACCGGGCGGCTCTGCCCCGCGCCCTGCGAGGCGAGCTGCGTGCTCGGAATCAACCAGCCCGCCGTCACGATCAAGCAGGTCGAGGTCTCGATCATCGACCAGGCGTTCCAGAACGGCTGGGTAACCCCGCATCCGCCGGAGCGCCTGACCGGGAAGACCGTCGCCGTCGTCGGCTCGGGTCCCGCCGGTCTCGCGGCCGCACAGCAGCTCACGCGCGCCGGCCACACGGTCGCCGTCTACGAGCGGGACGACCGGATCGGCGGACTGCTGCGCTACGGCATCCCGGACTTCAAGATGGAGAAGAAGCAGATCGAGGCGCGCCTCGCGCAGATGCAGGCGGAAGGCACCCGCTTCCGGGCGGGGGTCGAGATCGGCATCGACATCAGCTGGAGCGACCTCAAGTCGCGCTACGACGCGGTCGTGGTCGCCACCGGCGCTCTGGTGCCCCGTGATCTGCCGATTCCCGGTCGCGATCTGCTCGGAGTGCACTACGCCATGGAGTACCTCGTTCAGCAGAACAGGGTCGGTGCCGGCGACACGGTCGGCAACCAGATCACGGCGGAGGGGAAGCACGTCATCGTCCTCGGCGGCGGCGACACCGGTGCCGACTGCATCGGGACCGCGCACCGCCAGGGCGCTCTGAGCGTCACGAACCTGGCCATCGGCATCCAACCGCCCGCCGAGCGTCCCGAGACGCAGCCATGGCCGATGATGCCGAACCTGTTCGAGGTCGCCAGCGCTCACGAGGAGGGTGGCGAGCGTGTCTACCTCGCCTCGACCGTCGAGTTCCTGAAGAACGAGGCGGGTGAGGTGCGCGCGCTGCGCGTCGCCGAGACCGAATACCTGGATGGCCGTCGCGTGCCGAAGTCGGGCACCGAGCGCGAGATCCCGGCCGACCTGGTGCTCCTCGCATTGGGGTTCACGGGGGCCGAGCCTGAAACCCTCGACGCCCAGCTGCAGCTCCCCTTCGACGGCCGCGGCAACGTCGCGCGCGACCAGGACTACATGACAAGCGAATCCGGCGTCTTCGTGGCCGGAGATGCCGGTCGAGGCCAGTCGTTGATCGTCTGGGCCATCGC
>JALYHS010000516.1 GCA_030776385.1 Actinomycetota bacterium | reverse complement strand
CGGCCGTGTCCGGTTCGACCGGTCAGGGCGTGAGCGGTCACAGTCACGCGGACGGCGGGAGCTCCGCGGCCGAGCAGTTCGGCTGGGTTCACCTCGGCACCGGCAGTGACCAGCCCGAAAAAGACGTCGGAGGCGAGCTGTTCGGTGCTCCTCGAGTCATCGGCGATGCGTTGAGCCCGATCCTGATCGCTGACGAAGCGCGGGCCGCCGCGGCGGGGTGAGGTCGCCCGGTCGTACACCTCGGTCAGTACTGAGCCTTCGATCGGGTCGAGCCGCCAGACGATCCTCACGCTGCCGTCGCGCAGCCGTTGCAGCCGGAACTCGCGTGCCTGGTGTGCGGCGCGTTCCCGGTCGACGATGCCAGCGGCATCCAGTTCGTCCCGCAGCTGCCGGGCGAGAATGAACACACGATCGGCGTCGAGTGACGAGATCTCCTCCGCGAGCTGAGCCGCCGCAGCGGTGAGGCACTCGACGGAGACCTCCTCGCTCGGCGTGCCGAGGCCGGCTCGAATCGCGTCGGCCGCATCGGTGGACACCGATCCGTCGGTGATAGCCGCCGTCAGCGACCCCAGCCACGGGTGGGACTCGGCCAAGCCCCCGATCCGAACGGCCTGCGCTGCCTCTCGCGACGTGGATCCGGTGGTCGCCTGAATCAGCTTCTGCGGTGTGCGGTGCCCGAGCTTCTGGGCGAGCCCGTCGTGGCCGAGCTCCGGGGCCGAGCGGCGCAGCAATTCGCCGGCGAGCGTCGCCGAATGCGCCTTCGCGAGGCGCTCGTGGTGAGCTGAAGACGCAATCAGCTCCAGCAGCTCCCCGTCGGCAAGGCGACCGAGGCCCTCGAGCCGAATCGCCTCCAGCGCACGCGTCGCCGCGGAGAGCTGCGAATCGGGGAGGGCCATGAGCCCATTCTCCCGCATCGAACACATGTTCGAAAGTAGAAGATCTTTGGGAAATCTCGCCTGTGGAGGAGAGGAGTTGACGGGTGCCAGACTCTGCTCGTGAGGATCGATCAGGCGAATGCGGATGACGTTGGAGGCCTGGCCGAACTGCTCTTCCTCAACTCAGGCCAGGAGGAGCGCGAACGGCAGTCGTTCGACACCTTCACGTCGGACCTCGCGCAGTGGTGGAGTGCCCACGAGCACACTCATTTCGCGTTCGTCGCACGACCCGCACGACCCGCGCAGCCCGCACCACCCCATCGCCCGACGATCGTCGGCATGGCCTGGGTAGCTCTTGTTCCTCGGGTTCCGCGGCCGGGAGACACGACTCGGATGTCCGCCGACATCCAGAGCGTTTTCGTCGTGCCGGATCAGCGAGGCCAGGGGATCGGTTCAGCGCTGGTGCAAGCGGCTTCCGACTTTGCGATTCAGCGCGGGGCTCCTCGGATCACCGTTCACTCCGGTCGCCGGGCGGTGCCGCTTTACGAACGGCTGGGCTTCGAGTCGTCCCGACAGCTCCTCCAGCGGCCGCCAAAATAGCGGCCGCGCTGAGCGGGTCTCGACGAGCTCGACCAGCGATGAGTTCGACCAGCGACGAGCTCGACCAGCGATGAGCACGATAGAGCCCGCCAGACGAGCTCGACCAGCAATGAGCCCTCACAGCTTCGCGTGCCGCCGCGCCAGCTCCTGGTACTGCACCGCATTGACGCGCACTCGCTCGCGTCCGACCTCGTCCAGCTCGCCTCGCACCTTCGCGGGAACCCCGGCCGCCAGCATCCCGCTCGGAATCTCCTGGCCTTCGAGCACGAGCGCTCCTGCCGCGACAAACGCACCCGCGCGCACGAGAGAGCGGTTGAGGAGGGTCGCGCCCATGCCGATCAAGCAGCCGTCCTCGATGGTGGAGCCGTGGACGATCGCCCCATGCCCGATCCCGACCCCTGCGCCGATGGTGGTGGGAACGCCCGCGTCGGTGTGAACGGTCGAGTTGTCTTGCAGGTTGCTGCCCTCGCCGAGCACGATCGCATCCATGTCGCCGCGCAACACGCAGCCGTACCAGACGCTGGCGTTCGCCTCGATTCGCACCCGGCCGATGAGGGTCGCGTTGGGCGCGACCCAGGCAGTGGGATGGACCTCGGGGACATGACCGTCAAAGGGAAGCAGCAGCGCCATGCTCTGACTTTATCCAGCCCTGGCTAGGCTGTGGCCATGTCCAGTACCGACCCGCTCTCTGCCGCCGATCAGACCCTCGTGGATGACGGCAAGCCCACCAGGAAGAAGCGCTCGCCGCTGCTGTCGCTTGTCGCCATCGCTCTCGCCATCGTGGGCGGCTTCCTCAGCGGCTGGAGCTTCCTCACCGGCCTGGCGTACCTGCTCGACCCCAAGACCACGCACAACTCCGTCTACATCGCTCTGTTCTTCGTGGGCTTGGGGATCGTGATCGTCGGAATCGTCTTCGCTCTCGTCGGGATCATCCGTCGCGCGCATCTCACACTGTCACTGATCGCTCTGGTGCTCTCGATGCTGCCCTCGTTCGTCGTGCTGGTCATTGCAGCGCTGCGGTTCCTGTAGCGCGTACCACCGAGACGCGGCTCGCACGCCGTCCGCTCACCGCCGAGACGATGAACGTCGCCCAGATCGCCATCAGCAGCACAGGGACGGCCGCCCAGAGCCCCGCCCAGAGCAGCTGATTGACGTCGCTCGGCATCCCGAGGCGCTCGAAGAACGAGGGCCCGACCGGCCCGTCTCCTGCCTCTTCCAGCGCGAGCGGGTTCAGCAGCACGACGACCCAGAGCACGACGGTGAGGATCGCCGACGCGGCCGTGATCGGCGACCGATACCCACGCGGAACCGCGAGAGAGATCAACGGACCGACGACCAGAAGCACCAGAAGTGTGGGGATCGCGATCAGCAGCGCGAACACGTACCAGCCACCGCCTGAGGCGAACACAGCACTGCCGACCAGCACCCACCCGGGCAGCACGACGATCGCTGCCCACTGGCCCCATCGCACGATCCGGTGCAGCATCTTGGCTCCTTTCTCCGATCCGCTCTTCGTTCGGCTGCTGCGCCATTTCACACGAGCTCGCTCACTGCAGGCTACGGCGCTCCGGCCGGCCCTGCCTTAAGCTGGTCAGCACCATGGCCACCTTCGGAAACCTCTCGGATCGCCTCACCGCGACCTTCCGCAACCTGCGCGGCAAGGGCAAACTCACGCCCGCCGACATCGATGGCACCGTCCGTGAGATCCGTCGTGCCCTTCTCGAAGCGGATGTCGCGCTCGAGGTCGTCAAGGAGTTCACCGGCAAGGTGCGGGAGCGCGCCCTCGGCGACGAAGTCAACAAGGCGCTGAACCCGGCGCAGCAGGTGGTGCAGATCGTCAATGAGGAGCTCGTCACGATCCTCGGCGGCCAGCAGCGTCGCCTCGAGTTCGCGAAGAAGCCGCCGACCGTCATCATGCTCGCCGGACTCCAGGGCGCGGGCAAGACGACCCTCGCGGGCAAGCTGGCGAAGTGGCTCGTCAAGGAGGGGCACACCCCGCTCCTCGTCGCAGCCGACCTCCAACGTCCGCAGGCCGTGCAGCAGCTGCAGGTGGTCGGCGGCCAGGCCGGCGTCCCGGTGTTCGCACCGGAACCCGGAAACGGTGTCGGCAATCCGGTCAAGGTCGCCAAGGACGGCGTCCGGGAGGCCGAGCGCAAGCAGTACGACACCGTCATCGTCGATACGGCCGGTCGCCTGGGCATCGACGCCGAGATGATGAAGCAGGCGGCCGACATCCGCAAGGCCGTGGATCCCGATGAGGTGCTGTTCGTCATCGACGCGATGATCGGCCAGGACGCCGTCACGACGGCCCGCGCCTTCCAGGACGGCGTCGACTTCACCGGCGTCGTGCTCACCAAACTCGATGGCGACGCGCGCGGCGGTGCGGCCCTCTCGGTTGCCTCCGTGACCGGTCGGCCGATCATGTTCGCCTCCACGGGTGAGACGCTCGACGACTTCGAGCCCTTCTACCCGGACCGCATGGCGAGCCGCATCCTGGACCTCGGTGACATCCTCACGCTGATCGAGCAGGCGCAGCAGGCCTTCGACGAGGACGAAGCGCTCAAGGTCGCCGAGAAGTTCGCGACGGACAGCTTCACTCTCGACGACTTCCTCAAGCAGATGCAGCAGCTCAAGAACATGGGTTCCATCAAGGGAATGCTCGGCATGCTCCCCGGCGCGCGGGGCATGCGCGAGCAGCTCGACAACTTCGACGAGCGCGAGATCACCCGCACCGAAGCGATCATCCAGTCGATGACCCTGCGTGAGCGCACGACCCCGAAACTTCTGAATGGATCGCGTCGGGTGCGCATCGCACGCGGCTCCGGCACCACGGTGACCGACGTTAATCAGCTGGTCGCCCGCTTCGAGCAGGCTTCCAAGATGATGAAGACCGTTGCGAAAGGCGGCGTGCCGCAGGTGCCGGGCATGGGCCCGATCCCGGGTGCGAGCTACGGCGGCAAGAAGAAGGCCGTCCCGCAGAAGAAGGGCTCACGCTCGGGCAATCCCGCCAAGCGCGCGGCCGAGAACGCGGCGATCTCGCAGGGGGTCAAGCCCGCGGGGTCGGCCGCGGCATCCGGATCTGGATTCGGTCTGGGCGCCTCGAAGCCGGGCGGACCGACCGAGGAGGAGCTGAGTTCGCTGCAGAAGTTCCTCGGACGCTGAGCGTGGCGACGCAGCTCCAGCGCGGCATCCGGGTCGGTGTGCAGCTCGCCCCGCAGCACGCGAGCTACGCCCGACTGCGGGAGGTGGTGCAGGAGCTCGAGGATCTCGGCGTCGACGTCGTCTTCAACTGGGATCACTTCTTCCCCCTCACCGGGGGGCCGGATGGTCTGCATTTCGAGTCGTGGACGATGCTGGCAGCGATCGCCGAGCAGACGACGCGGATCGAGTTCGGGCCGTTGGTCAACTGCACGGCATACCGAAATCCCGATCTGCAGGCCGACATGGCGCGCACCATCGACCACATCAGTGCGAAGGATGGCGTCGGGCGGTTCATCTTCGGAACCGGATCCGGCTGGTTCGAACGCGACTTCACGGAGTACGGCTACGACTTCGGCACCGTCGGGTCGCGACTGGATGCGCTCGCCGAGGATCTGCCGCGCATCCGGGCCCGTTGGGAGCGACTCAACCCCACGCCGACACGGAGGATCCCGATCCTCATCGGCGGGGGAGGCGAGCGCAAGACGCTGCGGATCGTCGCCGAGCATGCCGACATCTGGCACAGCTTCTCCGACACCGAGACTCTCGCGCGCAAGCTCGGCATCCTCCGCGAGCACTGCGAGGCGGTGGGGCGCGACATGGACGAGATCGAGATCTCGACAGGCGTCAGTGTGCGGGGGATGGGCTCGCTCGCCCCGAAGGTGCGTGACGAGCAGTACGGACTCGGCGTGCGGCTGTTCGAGGCGGCAATCGAGGGCCCAGACTTCGACCTCAGGGTCGTGCGCGACCTGCTGACCTGGCGGGACTCGCAGGGCTGAGGCGTTCTGCGCCAACTGAGCGCAGAGGCGGCCGTAGGCTGGAAGCATGACTTCTCGCACTGATCGTCCCATCCGCGTCGGCGTGCAGGTGGCGCCCCAGCATGCGCTGTACCCGTCGATCCGCGAGGTCGTGCAGCGGCTCGAGGATCTCGGCGTCGACATCGTCTTCAACTGGGACCACTTCTTCCCGCTCTCGGGCGACCCGGCCGGGCTCCACTACGAGGCGTGGACCATGCTCGCCGCGATGGCGGAGCAGACCTCCCGTATCGAGTTCGGCCCGCTCGTCAACTGCAACAGCTACCGCAACCCCGACCTGCAGGCCGACATGGCCCGCACCATCGACCACATCAGTGCGCACTCCGGGAGCTCAGGGCGCTTCATCTTCGGCACCGGGTCCGGCTGGTTCGAGCACGACTACGACGAGTACGGCTACGAGTTCGGCACGGTGGGCTCACGGCTCGATGCGCTGGCGGAGGACCTGCCGCGCATCCGGGCCCGCTGGGAGAAGCTGAACCCGGCGCCGACGCGCAAGATCCCGATCCTGATCGGCGGCGGTGGCGAGAAGAAGACGCTCAAGCTGGTCGCGTCGCATGCCGACATCTGGCACAGCTTCTCCGATACCGACACGCTGGTGCGCAAGCTCGGCATCCTCGACGGCTGGTGCGAGGAGATCGGCCGTGATCCGCAGCAGATCGAGCTGTCGACGCACGTCGGTGAAATGGGGAGTCGCGCCTTCGATACCGCGGTCCTGGATGCTCAGCTCGAGCTCGGCGTGCGGCTGTTCGAGATCTCGACCACCGGTCCCGACTACTCGCTCGACCACATCATCGAGCTGCTGAAGTGGCGCGACGCGCAAAGCTGAGACTCACCTCTCGGGCGATGACCGCGATCGCCACGCCGACGACGGTGCCGGTGGTGTTCGCCAGGATGTCGTTCCAGCTCGCGAACCGAGCGGGCAGAAATACCAGTTGGCTGAGTTCGATGGCTCCCGAGAGCAGCGCGCCGATCGGGATGGCGAGCAGCTGAAGTCTGCGGGGCAGAGGCCGACGAGGAGCGCGCCGAGCAGGTAGGCCGCGGCGATGACGACCAGCCAGGTTCGACCTCTGTTCCGCATCGGTGCAGTTGAGGTGCCGACTCCCGATGAAATCCCCGGGGAAAAGGCGGGAACTACCGGGCCGATGTCCGGAAACCGCGCTCGGCTGTCGGTCGCACGCCCTACCGTGAAGTGGTGAGTTCCACTCCCGCGCTCGCCGTCATGCGCCCCGTAGCGTCCCCGCGCTCGCGCGCCCTGCTCATCGGTGCCATCGTCTTCACGCTGGTGGCGTGGGCGAGCGCCTTCGTCGTGATCCGTGGCGTTGCTCCGCATGTTCCGGGTGGTGCCCTCGCGCTAGGCCGGCTGGGGGTGGGCACCGTCGCGCTGGGAGCCATCGCGCTGGTTCAGCACCGCTGGCTCGCCCCGAACCGTCGCGAGTGGATTCAGATCATTGTCTACGGCGTCGCCTGGTTCGGCGCGTACAACGTGACCCTCAACCTGGCGGAGCACAGCCTCGACGCCGGAACGACGGCCATGATCGTCAACATCGGTCCGATCCTGATCGCGCTCGGGGCCGGCGCGTTCCTCGGCGAGGGGGTGCCGAAGTGGTTGGCGATCGGCGCGGGCGTCGCCTTCGTGGGCGTCGTGCTGATCGGGCTGGCCACGGCCCTGACGAGCGCGAGGGGCATCGACCCGGTCGGCGTCATCTGGTCGCTGGTCGCGGCGGTGACCTACGCGACGGGTGTTCTGGTGCAGAAGCCCGCCATCCGGCGCCTTCCCGCCGGGCAGGTGACCTTCCTCGGATGTGCGATCGGCATGGTTTCCTGCCTCCCCTTCGCCGGGCAGTTGGCCTCGTCGCTCGCGGCGGCGCCGGTCTCGGCCGTGCTCGGGATCGTCTACCTCGGCCTCGTCCCGACCGCCCTCGGCTTCTCCACCTGGGCGTACGCGCTCCAGCGCACACCTGCCGGGCGTCTCAGCATCTCGACCTACATCGTTCCGCCGCTCGCGATCGTCCTCGGCCTGATCGTCTTCGGCGAGGTCCCGGTGCCACTGGCGGTCGTCGGCGGCGTCGTGTGCCTGGCCGGAGTGGCGGTGAGCCGACGTCGAAGTGCGGCTCGGGCATCCATTCCGGTCGCCGTTACCGCGAACGCGGAAAATCTGCCAGAATAGTGCGTTGGGTCTCCAGCGTCCGACCCTCTATCAGACGCGGAAGCCCCCCTCAGAGCTTTCTGCCGCGTGTGCCCCACGCACACGGCTGCAGTTCGAACCTTTCACACATGCAGGCCTCGACGGTTGTTGGAGAACACCGCGGGCGCCTGCGAGATCCAGGAGATATTTCGTGGCTGTCAAGATCCGCCTGAAGCGGCTCGGCAAGATCCGTGCCCCGTACTACCGCATCGTTGTCGCCGACTCGCGCACCAAGCGCGACGGTCGCGTCATCGAGGAGATCGGCAAGTACCACCCGACCGAGGAGCCCTCGTTCATCGAAATCGACTCGGCCCGCGCCCAGTACTGGCTCGGCGTCGGCGCACAGCCGACCGAGCAGGTCGCGGCGCTGCTGAAGCTGAGCGGCGACTGGGGCACATACAAGGGCGAGAAGGGTGCCAAGAGCACCATCCGCACCAAGGCTCAGCCTGAGCTGTTCGTCGTCGACGAGAAGAAGAAGCCGGTTCTGAAGCCGAAGGCCGAGAAGAAGGTCGAGGCGCCCGCTGCTGAGGTCGCTCCGGTCGACGAGGCCGTGAGCGAGCCCGTCGAGGCTGACATCGTCGCCGAGGCACCCGCTGCCGAGACTCCGGCCGAGACGGTCACCCCGGCCGAAGACGCGGTCGACGAGGCCGAGGGCTCCGGTGCGGCTGCCGACGAGAC
>JALYHS010000515.1 GCA_030776385.1 Actinomycetota bacterium | reverse complement strand
GGGCGACACCGGCCGAGTTCTGCTTCGGCCGTCCGGCACCGAGCCGCTGGTGCGGGTCATGGTGGAAGCGGCCGATCAGACGGTCGCCGAGGCCATCGCTGAGGAGCTCGCCGCCGTCGTGCGGGATCGCCTCGCGGTAAGGGCCTGAGATGCCGCTCGAGGCGGAGTACGCTCCGGGTACGGCGGACTGGGCACGCATCCAGGCCGAGACGTACGAGGTGAGCGGCGGCAGCGAGGCGCCCGATCTGCGCGGGATGCCGATCATCGTGCTGACCTCGGTCGGGGCGAAATCCGGCTTGCTGCGCAAGACCGCGCTCATGCGGGTGGAGCACGACGGGGAGTATGCGGTCGTCGCCTCCCTCGGGGGCGCGCCGAAGCATCCTGTCTGGTATTTCAACCTCGTGAAGAACCCTCACGTCGAGCTGCAGGACGGCGCCGAGAAGCACGACTACCTCGCGCGCGAGATCACCGGCGATGAGAAGGCGCTCTGGTGGGAGCGGGCTGTTGCCGCATACCCGCCGTACGCCGACTACCAGAGGAAGACCGAGCGCGAGATCCCGGTGTTCGTGCTCACCCAGGTCGAGACGGTCTAGTTCAGAGCTTGCGTAACAGAACGCTCGACACGGTGTGGTCGGCGTCCTTGCGGAGCACCAGCGAGGCGCGCGCGCGAGTTGGCAGCACGTTCTGCTCCAGGTTGGGACCGTTGATCTCGCGCCAGATGGCGTGCGCCCGCTCCAGCGCCTCGGCCTCGCTGAGCGTCGCGTAGCGGTGGAAGTAGGACTTCGGGTCGGTGAATGCGCCGCGCTGCAGACGCAGGAATCTTTCGACGTACCAGTTCTCGATGTCGGCGGTGCGGGCATCCACGTAGATGCCGAAGTCGAAGAGGTCGCTGACGGCGAGGCGCCCCGTCGTCGGCGGTTGGAGCACGTTCAGCCCTTCCACGATCAGGATGTCCGGCTGGTGCACCACGATCTCCGCGTGGGGCACGATGTCGTAGCTGAGGTGCGAGTAGAAGGGGGCGCGCACCTCGGGAACCCCGCTCTTCACCCGGCTGACGAAACGCAGGAGCGCGCGCCGGTCGTAGCTCTCGGGGAAGCCCTTCCGCTGCATGAGGCCGCGGCGCTCGAGTTCGGCGTTGGGGAAGAGGAAGCCGTCGGTGGTGACGAGTTCGACGCGGGGCGTATCTTCCCAGCGGCTCAGCAGCGTGCGCAGAAGGCGCGCGATCGTCGACTTGCCGACCGCAACGGAGCCGGCTACGCCGATCACGAACGGCGTCTTCTGGGCCGGCTGACCCAAGAACCTGGCGGTCGCCTCGCCCGTTGCGCGGGTGCCTGCCGCGTAGAGGTTCAGCAGTCGGCTGAGCGGGACGTAGACGTCGGCCACCTCGTGCGGATCGAGGGCATCACCGAGACCGCGGAGGCGGACGATCTCGGTGTCGGTCAGCGGCTGCGGCACGCTGGGCGCGAGCGCGGCCCAGTCGGAGCGCCCGATCTCGAGGAAGGGTGTTTCGCCACCGTGACTCGAGCCGTGGGCCGCACCGTGGCTGGCGCCGTGCGCCCCGAGTTCGGTCATCGCCCCCATGGTACCGGCGGCCTCGCGGCGACCCTGCATCGCCCCGCTTAGGATGGCCCGTATGTGTGGCATCGTGGGATACGTCGGACCCGGTAGCAGCGTCGAGGTGCTGCTCGGAGGGCTCAAGCGGTTGGAGTACCGCGGGTACGACTCCGCGGGGGTGGCCGTGATCGATGACGCGGGTCGGCTCGAGACACGCAAGAAGGCGGGCAAGCTGGCCGTCCTCGTTGAGGATCTGGCGGCATCCGGCCTTCGCGACGGCCATACTGGAATCGGGCACAGCCGCTGGGCGACCCACGGCGGGCCGACCGACGCGAACGCGCACCCGCACCTCGGCGACGACGGCAAGCTGGCGCTCATCCACAACGGCATCATCGAGAACTTCGCCGAGCTCAAGCAGGAGCTGCTCGATGCCGGCGGCGTGTTCACCAGCGAGACCGACACCGAGGTCGCCGCCCTGCTCGTCGGCGCCGCGTATCGCGAGACCGGTGACTTGACCGAGGCGCTGCGCCGAGTCGTCGCCCGTCTCGAGGGAGCCTTCACTCTGCTCGTGCTGCACCAGGACGTCCCCGGCGTCGTCGTCGGCGCGCGCCGCAACTCGCCCCTCGTGATCGGCCTCGGCGACGGCGAGAACTTCCTGGGTTCGGATGTCGCGGCCTTCGTCGAGCACACCCGGCACGCCCTCGAGATCGGCCAGGACCAGATCGTCACGATCCGGCCTGATTCGGTCGTCGTCACCGACTTCGCCGGGGTGCCCGTCACGCCGAAGGCCTTCGAGGTCGCCTGGGACGCCTCCGCTGCCGAGAAGGGCGGCTGGCCGTCCTTCATGAAGAAGGAGATCAGCGAGGAGCCGGAGGCCGTTGCGAAGACTCTCATCGGCCGCCACCACGACGGTGTGGTCACGCTTCCGGAACTCGATGCGTTGCAGGGGGTGCTCGGCGACATCACCCGCATCGTCGTGATCGGGTGCGGGACCGCCGCGTACGCCGGGATGCTCGGCAAGTATGCGATCGAGAAATGGGCGCACATCCCGGTCGAGGTCGAGCTGTCGCACGAGTTCCGCTACCGCGATCCAGTTATCGACGCGCACACCTTGGTGGTCTCGGTCAGTCAGTCGGGCGAAACCATGGACACGCTGATGGCCGTCAAGTACGCAGCGAAGGAGGGCGCTCGCACGCTCTCCATCTGCAACACCCAGGGCTCGACGATCCCGCGCGAGTCGGATGCCGTGCTGTACACGCACGCCGGCCCCGAGGTCGCCGTCGCCTCCACGAAGGCGTTCGTCGCTCAGGTCACAGCGCTGTATCTTCTGGGCCTGTACCTGGCGCAGCGGCGCGGGACGCTCGACGCGGCCGCCGTCGCGACTCAACTGCAGGAGCTGCAGGACGTGCCGGACAAGCTCGATCAGGTCATCGAGGGCGCGTCCGAGCACATCGCTCAGCTCGCCCACTGGATGGGTGACACTCAGTCGGTGCTGTTCCTCGGCCGCCACGTCGGCTACCCGGTCGCACTGGAGGGC
>JALYHS010000514.1 GCA_030776385.1 Actinomycetota bacterium | reverse complement strand
GGCCGCGTCCGGGCCGGGCGATGGGCAGCACCGAAGGGATGCGGTCGTAGCCGACGATGCGGGCGACCTCCTCGACCAGGGTGAGCGCGTCGGTGAGGTCCGGGCGCCAGCTGGGAGGGGTGACCGACCACCTGCCGTCCGGCTCGACGGCGATCGTGGTGCCGATCAGCTCGAGGGCGCCACGCACCTCCGCCTCGGAATACTCGACGCCGATGACCGCCGCCGGACGGGTTGGCGCGAACACGATCGGAGTCGCTGTCGGGAACTCGTTGGAGACGCTGCCGAGGGAATCGGCGGTGCCGCCCGCCAGCTCGACGAGGAGGTCGACAACGCGCTGAGCCGCGATCGGGCCGAGCGTCGGGTCCACGCCGCGCTCGAAGCGCCTGGACGCCTCACTCGGCAGCTTGTGGCGGCGGGCGGTGCGAGCGATGGTCACGGGGTCGAAGTTCGCGGCCTCGACGAGGACATCGGTGGTGGAATCCGAGATCTCGGTCGTGGCACCGCCCATGACACCGGCCAGGCCGATCGGGCCGGAGTCGTCGGTGATGAGAAGGTCCTCGGGCGACAGCGCGCGGACGACGCCGTCGAGCGTCTCGAGCGTCTCGCCGGTGCCGTCGGGAAGCACCGTCGCGCGGCGCACGACGAAGCCGCCCCGCAGTTTCGCGAAATCGTATGCATGCGTCGGCTGGCCGAGTTCGAACATCACGTAGTTGGTGATATCGACGGGCAGTGAGATGGATCGCACCCCCGCGAGCGTCAGCCGCGCCACCATCCACGGCGGCGTGGGCCGCGTCACGTCGACTCCGCGCACAACGCGCGTTGCGAAAGCACGCGAGCCGATGGTGCCGCGGACGGGGGCGGAGTCGTTGACGTCCACCGGGAAGATTTCGACAGGCTCAATCGGCGAGACGGCGAGCGCGGGGTCGCGGAAGGCCGCGCCCGTCGAGTGCGAGTACTCGCGCGCCACCCCGCGGATCGAGAACGCGTAGCCGCGATCGGGCGTCACGTTGATCTCGACGGCCGCGTCATCCAGTCCCAGTAGGTGGATCGCGTCGGCGCCCACGGGAGCATCATCGAGTCCCAGCGCCGCAAGCCGCAGGATGCCATCGTGCTCGTCGCCGAGGCCCAGCTCGCGCGCCGAGGCGATCATGCCGTCCGAGGTATGTCCGTAGGTCTCACGAGCGGCGATCGGGAACGGACCGGGTAGCACAGCGCCGGGGAGTGTGACGACGACCTTGTCGCCGACGGCGAAGTTGTGCGCGCCGCACACGATCCCGCGCGGCTCGGCCTCACCGACATCCACCCGACACCAGTTGATCGTCTTGCCGTTCGTCTGCGGCTCCGGCTCGATCGACAGCACCTGGCCGACGACGACAGGACCGGTGACCTCGAAGAGATGCACGTCCTCCTCTTCGAAGCCGACTCGCACGAGTGACTCGTGCACGCTCTCGAGCGAGACGTCCTCCGGCAGGTCGACCCACTCCCCCAGCCAGCTCAGCGGGACGCGCACTCAAACCACCATCCCGAACTGCCGGGAGAAACGCACGTCGCCCTCGACGATGTCGTGCATGTCGTTCAGCCCGTTGCGGAACATCAGCGTGCGCTCGATCCCCATTCCGAATGCGAAGCCCTGATACTCCTCGGGATCGATCCCCGCGGCACGCAGCACATTCTGGTTCACCATGCCGCAGCCGCCCCACTCGATCCAGCGCGCGCCGCCCTTGGCGTTCTCGACCCAGACATCCATCTCGGCGCTCGGCTCGGTGAACGGGAAGTAGTTCGGTCGCAGTCGGATCTGCGCGCCCGCGCCGAACAGCGCACGCGCCATGTGCTCGAGGGTTCCGCGCAGGTTCGCCATCGTGAGGCCGCGGTCGATCGCAATTCCCTCGATCTGGCGGAAAACGGGGGTGTGGGTGGCATCCACCTCGTCGGTACGGTACGTGGCCCCGACCGCGGCGACGTATACGGGCAGTGGGCGCGAGAGCAAGGAGCGGATCTGTACCGGACTGGTGTGCGTGCGCAGCACCAGGTGACGCTCCACCGGCTCGACGTAGAAGGTGTCCTGCATGGCGCGGGCCGGATGGTCCTCGTCGAAGTTGAGGGCGTCGAAGTTGAACCACTCGTGCTCGAGTTCCGGACCCTCGCCGATCTCCCAGCCCATCGAGATGAACAGGTCGCTCATCTGCTCCATCAACATGCTGAGCGGATGCCGCGCCCCGGCACGCCAGCGCGTGGGAACAGCGGTCACATCCACGGCTTCGGCCGCGAGTTGGGACGCCTCCTCGGCGGCGAGGACGACGGACTCCTGCGCCCCGAATGCCTCATTCACGCGGGCACGGGCTCCCCCGACGAGCTTGCCGGCGGCAGCCTTCTGGTCGCCGGGAACGTTGCGGATCGCCGAGTTGAAGTTCGCGAGCGGGGAGCCCTCGGCGGAATGTGCGGCGCGCGCGGCTTTGAGAGCGGCGGAGTCACGGGCCGCCGCGATGTCGGCGAGGGCCGCCGCGACAGCCGCTTCGACGGCGTTCTCGGTGATCTGGGGAGCGTCAGGCACGAGTCACAAGCTTAGTTGGCGGCGAACCGCTGATTGAGCTTGTCGAAATCGCTCGCGAACATGCTGGTTTCGACAGGCTCAACCTGCGGTCATACTCGTTGCGCGAATGCGGACTCGTACAAGCACACCGAGGCGGCGGTCGCGAGGTTGAGCGACTCCGCGTGGCCGTAGATCGGCACCTTCACGACGTGGTCGGCGAGACGGAGGGACTCGTCGGTTAGCCCGTGCGCCTCGTTGCCGAAGAGCCAGGCGGTCGGCTGGGCGAGACGGGTGCGTACGGTCGGCAGATCGTCGCCCGCGATGTCGGCGGCGAGTACCTGGAGGCCCGCGGCCTTCACCGCCCGGATCGCAGCATCCAGTTCGCCGCCCTGCGCCACGGCGACGTGGAAGAGCGAACCGGTCGTCGAGCGCACCACCTTCGGGTTGTATGCGTCGACACTCCTGCCCGTGAGGATCACGCCATCGGCCCCCGCGGCATCCGCCGCTCGGATGATCGTGCCCGCGTTGCCGGGATCGCGCACCTCGTCGAGGATCGCGACAAGTTTCACGCCGCCCTCGAGAAGCTCCTCGACCGAGACCGGGAACTGGCGAGAGACCGCCACGACCCCCTGCGGCGTGACGGTACCCGCCA